>DASZUZ010000268.1:0-7051 GCA_035547415.1 Bryobacteraceae bacterium
CTGCCCGGCGATATGCTGCTGCGCATCGGCGGGACTCCCGCCCTCGACCTGAAATCGGCGCTCCGTCTTCTGTCCGATTCGAAGACGCCGCGGGTCCTGACACTGGAGCGTGACGGACGACAGTTCGAGATCCTGGTTGAACATGAATGACATCGGGTCGCTGGGCGTAATTCTTCTTCTGGCGCTGCTCGCCGGGCACATTGTCAAGTTCCTTCGCGTGCCGGAGGTTACGGGATATCTGCTCGCGGGCGTGGCGCTGGGTCCCTCGGTGCTCGGATGGGTGGGACCGGAGAACCTCTCCGCGCTGCATGCTCTGAGCGAAGTCGCCCTGGGGCTGATTCTGTTTTCCATCGGTACCGTCTTCGAATTCGGACACTTCCGGCGAGTCGGCCGCCAGTTGCTCACGATCACGTTGGTCGAGTCCGCGGCGGCCGCAATTGCGGTAACGCTCCTGTTGCGACTCGTCGGTCAGTCGTGGTCAGTCGCATTCATCCTCGGCGGGCTTGCAATTGAGACGGCGGCTGCGTCGACGCTGATGGTTCTGCGTGAATGCAACGCGCGCGGCCAGATGACGGACGTGCTGGTCGGCGTATTCGCGCTCGATAATCTGCTCTGCCTTCTGACGGTCAACGTTGTGCTGGCGGGGATCGAGTTCCACGTCCATTCCGGAGTCGAATCGAATCTCGTCGCCTTATACCAACTGATTGTTCCTTTCGTCTGGCAGATTGCCGGAGCGGTCGCGCTGGGCTATCTCGTTGGTTTCCTGTTATCTGTATGGTCCGCCAAAGTGGTGGAGCACGGAGAACAACTGATTCTTCTGGCCGGGTGCGTGCTCTTTTGCGTCGGCATTTCGAGCCTGATCCACGTGTCGCCCCTGATTACCAATCTGACCGTAGGCGCCACGCTGGTCAACCTGTCGGAGCGCAGCCGGCATTTTCTCGAAAGCCTTTCGAAGACGGATCCGCCTCTTTACGCCATCTTCTTCGTACTCGCCGGGGCCGACCTCGATCTGAGCCTGCTGACAACCCTGGGAATCCCCGGCGCAGCTTATATCGGAGGACGGGCATTCGGCAAGCTGGCGGGAACGCGGGCTGGCGCCACACTGGCCCGGACCGATGGGAAAGTCCGGCGCACTCTCCCCTTCGGCATGTGCGCGCAGGCGGGCCTGGCCATCGGGCTTACGCTCGTGATTCAGCGGCGCGCGCCGCACATTGCGCCCGCCGTGACTGCCGTCGTGCTTGCGGCGGTGATCGTGTTCGAGATGATCGGTCCGCTGGCGGTTCGCTGGTCGGTCATCTGGGCCGGTGAAGCGCACGGCGAAACCGATGCGCCGACGTTTTAGAACGTAGCGATCAACGCGGGGCCTTTCCAGCGAATCTGCGAGCACGTCTCGCGGTAAGGCGCGTCGGTGTCCATATGCTGCCGACACGCGCGCCGAATCCGCTCCGGATCGCGCGGGCAGACAGCATCTGCCAGTGGCGGCAGGTAATGATACGAATCGACGTCGAGGGGCGGCTGGAGGATGCGTCGAAACCCGAATTGTTGTCGACCAGTTTCATGACCGCCAATCATTCCCGTCGCCCTGCTGTCGTCAGATCGTCAATCGTCGAAACGTGCCTGCGGCAAAACCAGGGATATGCAGCAGGAATCAGGTAGAGCGTCAAAATGGTCGCGGTGACCAGTCCCCCGATCACCACCGTGGCCAGAGGCCTCTGTACCTCGGCGCCCTGACTTCGCGAAAAAGCCATGGGCAGAAAGCCCAGGCTTGCGACCATTGCAGTCATGAGCACCGGGCGAAGTCGCATGGATGCGCCACGTCGAGTCGCGAGAGGAACTGGCGCGCCTCCTGCCCGGAGCTGGTTGATGCAACTGACCATCACGATACCGTTGAGAACTGCCACGCCAAAAAGAGCGATGAAGCCGACGGAGGCCGAAAGATTCAGATTCAGTCCGCGCAGCCACAGCGCGCCGATGCCTCCAACAAGCGCGAATGGCACCGCGCACAGAATAAGAAGGCTTTCGCCCGCGGAGTTAAAGGTCGCGTATAGCAGCACGAAGATGGCAAGGATTGACAACGGCAGGACGATGAGGAGGCGCCTCGACGCCCGAGCCTGGTTCTCAAACTGTCCGCCCCACTCGATGGAATACCCGGCCGGCAAAGTCAGCTTCCGACCGGCTTCGCGCTGGGCTTCTGCGACAAAGCTGCCCAGATCCCGCCCGCGAACGTTGCTCTGCACCACAATCCTGCGGCGAGCTTGCTCTCGTGAAACGATTTCCGGACCGTGTGCCCGCTCCACTCGCGCGATTTGATTCAGACGGATCAATTCCCCGGCTGGCGACTGCAGGGGGAGATCGCCAAGCTGCTGCACGTCGGTACGCCACGCCTCCGGAAGACGAAGCGAAATCGGAAAACGGCGTTCGCCCTCGATCAGCTCCGAAATGGGAAAACCGCCTGAAGCCGAATCGACGACTTCCTTGACCGTTGATACGTTCATCCCGTAACGGGCCAGCGCCGTTCGATCGATGTCGATGTGCATCTCTCCCACGCCGGAGATTACTTCCGCCTGCACGTCTGCCGAACCGCGAATACCGGAGAGAATCCGTGACGCGCTGGAAGCCAGTTGTTCCAGCACATTCGGGTCTTCGCCAAAAATCTTCATCGCGACGTCAGCTTTGATGCCGGATACAACTTCGTCCACCCGCATGGCCATGGGCTGTGTGAAGTTGTATGCGACACCGGGGACTACCTCGAGCCGGCGCGACATTGCCGAGACGAGCCCCTCCCGATCCGGGGCGGTGGTCCACTGGTCACGTGGTTTCAGGGTGAGGTACACATCGGCTTCGTAGACACCCATGGCTTCAGTGGCCACATCAGGCCTGCCCAGCTTCGTGGTAACGCTCAGGACCTCCGGGAACGTTCGGACAATATTCTCAATTCTGTGACTGATCGCAATCGACTCAGGTAGCGAGATTCCCGGCAGCTTACGCGTGGTAATCAGCAGCGAACCTTCATCCAGACGAGGCATGAATTCAGTCCCGATATACCGAACTGAACCAATCCCCACGACGACTGCCACCAGTGCTGACGTGAGTGCGGTCCGCCGGTGCCTGAGCACCAGCTCGAGCGACCTGACGTAGCGCTCACGAAGCCATTCAAACCAGGCGGAATGCGTCTCCCTCGCGTTTCGGAGAGCAAAGGTTCCCAGCACGGGCACCACGGTCAGCGACAAAAGAAGCGACCCGAGCAGCGCGGAACAGACGGTGATAGCCATCGGGCGGAACATGCGCCCTTCGAGATCTTCGAGAAAGAAGATCGGCAGGTACACGGCAACAATGATCGCGACGCCAAAGATGATCGGTCTGGTCACTTCGCGGCCCGATTCGCGAATCGTCCGGATCGGATGCGCGTTGCCGTCTTCAGACATACGGCGAACCGAATTTTCCATCATGACGACGGCGCCATCGACGATCATCCCGAAATCGACTGCTCCGAGGCTCATCAGATTGGCGGAAATTCCGAACACCGCCATACCGACGAATCCAAACAGCATCGAAAGGGGAATAACCAGCGCGACGATGAGCGCCGCGCGGAAATTGCCGAGGAACGTCAACAGCACCAGAATCACAAGAACGCCCGCTTCGAGGAGGTTGTGTTCGACTGTGCGAATCGTTGCTTCGATCACCTGAGACTGATCGTAGAAGGAGCGAATGCGAATGCCCTTCGGCGGATGAAACGCGGCGATAGCGCTCTTGACGCGCTCGATGACCTGCAAACCGTTCTCGCCCTTCTGCTGAATCACCATCCCCGCAACGGTCTCGCCTTTGCCGTCCCTGAGGACCGCGCCTTGCCGGGGAAATGCAGCTATTTTCACCTGCGCGACATCGCGGAGAAACACGGGCGTTCCCGCGCGCGCCAGCAGGACGATGTTGCCAAGATCCGCCTCGTCGGAGGCGCGGCCGCGCCCGAGCATCGTGATCTGCTCAGGTCCCGCGTTGACGAAACCGCCGCCAAAGTTGGAATTGTTTTCCTGAACTCTGGCAACAATGTCGTGCATGGTCAGGCCATAACGCTGAAGAGCGCCGGGATCGGGTTGAATTTCGAACTGCCGGCTTTCTCCGCCCCAGCTGTTTACCTCCGTGACCCCTGGCACCGTGCGGAGCATGTAACGGAGTTGCCAATCGTGCAGCAGCTTTCTGTCCATCAGTGTCATGGGTCCGTCTACGGTGTACTGATACACTTCGCCGAAAGCGGTAGCCACGGGTCCCAGCGTTGGCTGAAGTCCGCTCGGCAGCCGCGACTGTGCCTGCTGAATACGCTCATTCACCAGTTGCCGCGCGAAATAAAGGTTGACGGCGTCGTCGAAAACAACGGTGATGGTCGAGAGACCGAGCTTCGAGGTTGAGCGCACAACCTCTGTTTTGGGCAAGCCCATAAGTGCGCTCTCGAGCGGGAACGTCACAAGCCGGTCCACTTCTCCGGGTGGCATCGACGGGCATTCCGTGGTGATCACAACCTGGTTGTTGGTCAAATCGGGAAAAGCATCCACCGGAATGCGCCGGGCAACATACCCGGCCCCGGCGATAAAGATCGCGGTCGCTGCGAGTACGGCCCATTGGTTATCGATCGCGAAGTCTACGATTCCTCTGCGCATGACTTATTGATTGCCTTCTGAATTGCGGAGCGCCTCGCTCTTCAGACCGAAGCCCCCCTGTACGACGACACGGTCCCCGGGATTGAGACCGTCGAGCACCTGAATCCGTTCGCCCACGCTCTGGCCGGACACTACTGTCCGGGGCCGATAGTGAAGAGGACCATCTGGGATTTCGCGGCATCCACCGCGGCAAGCGACGTGTTCCATTCTGTTTCAGCCTGATCGGCCTGCTCCCTGGATATGGCCTGCAGCGCCAGCAGCCGTTGTGCCCGGTCGCGAACGCGTTGTGCGTAGGCCGAACGCTCCTGCGCCTGGCGGACAGAGTCGCGCGCGACGAGATAGGCGGCGCGAGTATCGTGTATTTCGTGACTGTGCACGCGTAACAATATCTGGCCTTGCGTGACATGATCGCCGAGTTTCACATCGATCGAGCCGATGCGTCCGGAAACATGAGCCCCGACTCGGTAGGTGAGATCCTCGTTGGGAACGACCTGGCCGGTTGCCTTTACTTCAGTCGCTATGGATACTGGCATAACCGCTTCCACTCGAATGCCGCCCGCCTGCACCGCGGCGGGAGAGAGCGTGATCTCGTCATTCGTCGTCGATGACGTGACGGCAGGAGATGAGCCATCGGGTCCACCCTGCGCATGCTCGCCGGCGTTTGTCTTGACAGATCCGTGACCGCATCCCGTGATTGAAAACAGTCCGACTGCGCAGAAGAAAGCGGCGAGGAGTCTCAATACAGTACTCATAAGTCATCTCCCTGGGAAAGTTTCAGATTCACGATGCTCTGTTGAAGGTCTGCGAGTGAACGAAAGTAGAGGACATCGGTCTCGATTCGGACTCTCTCTGCATCGAGAAAGCGAAGTAAATCCACACCACCCTCCCGATATGCGGCGTCGGCAATTCTTGCCACATCGCGCGTTTTCGTGCGCAACGGCGCGATCGTCTGTTCCAGTGCGGATCGCTTGGCCAGGTAATCGCGGCTGGCGGCTTCGAATTCGGCCCGGACCTGAATTCGCAATGCGTCCGCAAGATGACGCGAATTGCGGCTTTCCGCTTCCGCGGCGGAAATATTCCCCTCGTTGCGATTGCGGACAGCGAGCGGGATGCTGACGGCGCCGTAGAGTGTGTCAAAGCCTGCCGTGCGTTTATAGCCGAGTTGAAATTCGGGATCTGTTTTTGCGTTGGCCTTTTGCAAAGCAATATTTCGGTCCGCTTGCCGTATGAGAGCCTCGGCCGCAAGAACATCTTTGCGCCGGCGAAAGATTTCTTCAATAGAAAGAATGACGGGAGGGGTGAATTCTTCGAGGGAATCCCAGACGACTGCTGCCGGTAGAACAGTTTTCCCCATCTCGCGAGCCAGCTCGATGCGGGCTCGTTCCGCTTCCTGCTCTGTGCGACGGCTCGTGGCCAGAAGTTGATCGCGTTCAATCTCGATCCGCATCAGGTCGATTCCAGCCAGAGCCCCCTCCTGTACGCGAGACCGGTTGAATTCCAGAATCTGCCCGAAGGTGTCGAGGTCCTGATGGTACAGTTCGACGATGCGAGTGGCGGCAGCGGCGTTCCAATACGCGGTTGCGACGCGACCCTTGAATTGCGCCTCAAGCATGTCGCGCTCGCTCTGTGCTCGTGCGACGCCTGCCGACGCGTAATCAATCCGGCGCTCCCGCTTTTGGCCGCGTTCGAGAACCTGGGCGCCGTAGACATAGGTATCGGTCTCACGCCAGAATGGCTGCGCGGAAGATTCCCACGCTCGCGCATTCTCACTCTGAATGACGACACGGGGGTTTGGTTTCAAACCCGCCTGAACCCGCAGACCTTGAGCCGCATCGACGCGGTCTGAATTCGCGAGCAGAACGGGATTAGTGTCAGTCGCGGCAGCCAGAGCTTCCCGAAGGGTAAAGCGAACGGGCCCCGAAGCCGCTTCGGCTCGAAACCCGGCGCTCATACTGGCGATGAGGAGGGTAGAGGTCAGATAACGATTCTTCACTGTTGTTGTTCACCATTCCTTCGAAGGTGGTACTGCGTCCAATTCGGCTCGCAACGACGACGGCGAGTACGTCGGTTGGCGAGCCCCCCATCCGGTATACCCGTTTTGAAGACCGGACGAGCCGGCGGTTACGCGTCACAGAAATGGACACTCGGGCCGAGTCGCCACCAGAGGCGACAGATGCCATGCCGGAATCGCCGTTATGCGATTCTGCCTGGCCCGCACCGTTCGGCCGTGAGCAGGACACGCTCAGAGCCTGCGCGGAACACCCGGTATCTGAGGTTCGCGATTACGCGCGGAAGGGTTTGGGAGGGGGATGCTGCAGATCTGAAGACAGTTCGTACCTGACCAGCGCTGCACACATCTTGAATTCGCTGACGAGAGGCTGGAAAGCCGGCCGGATCGC
>DASZUZ010000269.1:0-5231 GCA_035547415.1 Bryobacteraceae bacterium
TGCTACGCGCGGCTGAGTCGGGGCCACTCGCGGATGCGCCCGGTCCTCACCGCGTGAAACGCACGATCCAGCGCGCCATCGTGCAGCAGGCCTTCTTCCCGAGGGCGGAACTGATTCGTACACGCGATGTGGTCAGGCGGCCAGGCCCGGCGCAGTACTCCCCGGCGTATCCGTCCACCGGAAGCGGGGATTTCATTGCGCATCAGGTTGGCGCCTCAATTCAACGGAGGAGCAAAGGGTCAATGGATGCCGGCGCGGACGAAATCGGCGCAGCCGAATCGCGCCCGTCCCGGCGCGCTCCAGCGCCGGTACAGAGCTTCGGCATTGTTACGCCGGCGCCGGATGCGTTGCCTGCGGCCGATTCGCTATCTGCTTCCGTACTCTTGGCCGCGACTCAACAGGGCCGAGCTTTTCCCGGTTTGATTGATGCTGCCCACAAAACGTTCTCAGTGCCGGCCAACGTCAACCCCATGTCAGTCCTTCACGGCAAGCCTTTGTTGCCAGGCAGCCGAGCCGTTCCAGGAGTGGGATTGCAAACTATGCTCTTCCGTTCGTCCCTGTTCCGGGTCTCGTCCTCGCGGGCGGACCACGACTCCGCGCCCGCGCTGCTTCATGCAGTGCGGCCGGAAATGGTTTCGCGTGCTCCTCTGGAGGAGCTGCCGCCTGCTCTCCCGGGCGACCCTGGTGGCGGCGCTCTTCAGCGATCTTCGCCTGCTTCGGTCGTTCCTGCAATTCACGCCACCGCTTCTTCGGTATATCGGGAGCACGCAACTTCCGGCGCAAGCGCGTCTTATCCCGGCGCCACTTTCGCGCCAGCGCCGCCGCCGGTTCCGTACGCCCGAGCCCCCGAATCCGAAATTCGAAAACTGGCCGAACAGGTGTATCAGCTCATCACGCGGCGTCTGGCCAGCGAACGTGAACGCAGAGGACTGTCCTGAGTATGGAATTCAAGCGAGCCCGCATCGAACCGGAAGGCCAGCAGGCGTTCGACGTCCTGTTCAATCCCAACGAGTACAGCGTCGAGAAAGGCAACCAACTCTCTGAAACCGGAATACCCGGTCTGCAATCGCCGATTATCCAGTACGTTCACGGCAATACGCGAACGCTCTCACTCGATCTCTTCTTCGATACCTGGGAGGAGCGCCGCGACGTCCGCGAGCACACCAACAAGGTGTTCGCTCTGCTCGGCATTGAAGCCGAGACGCACGTTCCGCCCATCTGCAAGCTCTCCTGGGGCGGCTTCAGCTTCCGCTGCGTACTCGAAAAGGTCAGCGGGAAATTCAATCTCTTCATGCCTGACGGCACGCCTGTCCGCGCGACGCTCAGCGTCAGCTTCAAGGAATACATCGATGTCGACGTGCTCGTCCGGTCGAACCCGACGCAGAGTGCGGACCACACAAAGATGCGGCTGGTGGCTGCAGGGGACCGGCTGACAAATATCGCTTACGAAGAGTACGGGGACGCGCGTCAATGGAGGCCGATCGCGATCGCTAACAACATCGCGGACCCGCTGCGGCTTGAACCGGGCCGCAGTCTCACCATTCCGGCCCTTGAGTAGCGCGTATGGCGAACTATTTTGCCCCGGCATTTCGAATTGATGTGAACGGATCGCAGCTCCAGGCCGACATCTCGAAGAACATCGAACAGGTCTCCATCGTCAGCAAGCCGGACACTCTTGACACTTTCACTCTCAGCCTTGCCAACGCCTATCCAAAGCTGCGGTGGACGCACACAGACGATGCGGATTTGTTTCAGGAGGGGAACTCGGTCCGGATCTCGCTCGGTTATGTGGGGCAGATGCAGATGATGCTCGAAGGGGAAATTACGAAAATCAGCCCTTCGTTTCCGGAGAGCGGAATGCCCTCGATCAGCATTGAAGGCCACACGCGCCTTCACTGGCTGCAGGGTGACAAGAAGACGCGCACTTTCCAGAACATGACGGATAAGCAGATGGTCGGGAAGATCGCCCAGGAGGCGGGACTCGAGCCGAAGGCGGAAGACGATGGAGTTCAATACAGCTACGTGATGCAGAACAATCAGACCGACCTCGAGTTCATTCAGGCCCGCGCGCAGCGGATTCGGTTTGAGGTTCTCGTCGACGGCAAAACGCTGATCTTCCGCAAGGCGAAAGAAGCGGACAGCAAGGTGTATACGCTCGTCTGGGGGCATACGCAGGAGGCGCTGAGCCAGTCGAAGACGTTGCCCCTCCGAAGTTTCACGCCGTCGATGAACACGATGCAGCAGGCGACAGACGTGACCGTTCGGGGCTACGATCCGAAATCGAAAAAGGAGATCGTCGCAAGGGCCGGCGCGGGCGACGAGGCCACAAAGATGGGCGGCAAACAGGCGGGAGGACAGGTTGCATCGAGCGCCTTTCGCCGCCCGCGTCAGTTCGTTCGCGTCTCTACGCCGGTGGCCACTCAGGAGGAGGCGCAGCAACACGCCAACGCGATCTATAACGCCCGCGCCATGGACTTCATCACCGGGGACGCCGCGACCATCGGCATACCAGATCTGCGAGCCGGCGCTGTCGTCGAAATTGCCGGAGTCGGTCCGCGCTTCAGCGGGCTGTACTACATCGACGAGGCCACCCACACCATCGCGGACAGCGGGTATCAGACCGGACTGAAGCTCAAAAGGAATGCAGTCTGATGAGCCAGCATCTGCTTGACATGCTCGCGCCTCCGAATACCGATGCCGGCAAGGTGTACGGTGTGGTCGTCGGAATCGTCTCGAACAATCAGGACCCCGAAAAGATGGGTCGCGTCCGGGTGAAATTTCCTTGGCTCTCGAACGATGACGAGAGTGGATGGGCGCGCGTGGCGACGATGATGGCGGGCAAGGGACGCGGATCGTGGTTCCTTCCGGAGGTGGATGATGAGGTGCTCGTCGCGTTCGAACACGGCGATGTCCGGTTCCCTTACGTCGTCGGCGCGTTGTGGAACGGGAAAGACAGTCCGCCCGAGGATAACAGCGACGGAAAAAATAACATTCGTGAAATCCACTCGAGGAGTGGACACATTCTCCGGCTCGATGATAAGGACGGTTCGGAGAAGGTCGAGGTCACCGATAAGAACGGCAATACGTTTACGATCAGCAGTTCTTCCAACGAAATCACGATCGAGGCGAAAGGCCGGATCACGATCAAGGGCAACGGCATCGAAATCGATTCGGAGAGCGACGTGAAAATCAAAGCCGGGTCCACGATGGATCTGAATGCAGGCGCGGTCATGACGATCAAAGGGTCGATCGTGAATATCAATTGAAATCGTCGAAGGAGACGTAACGTGGGGCAGCCGGCGGCAAAACAGGGCGATCAGGTGACCGCGATCGATATCCATATCGTGCTCGTGCCCGCGCCACCAGGACCGCCCGTGCCGACTCCTTTGCCGCATCCTTTTAACGGCATCATCGACGAGTCGCTGAGCAGCGACGTGAACATCATGAGCATGCCGGCGGCGACCGTCACGAGCATCGCGGATGACATGCCTCCGCATCTCCCCACGCCTCCCGGAACGGCTTTCGTCAAGCCTCCATCCAACAAAGCCACCATTATCACCGGAAGCCCGACAGTTCACATCAACGGCAAGCCGGCGGCGCGCAATGGCGACACAGCGCTCACCTGTAACGATCCTGTGGATCTGCCCATGGGAACGGTGATCGCGGTGGGCACTGTCTTCATCGGGTGACGCATGCAACGCGATTTCCTTGGCAGCGGATGGGCATTTCCGGTTCAGCAGGATCAGGTCGGGCGTGTCGCGTTGAACCGCGAAGACGACAACATTCAGGACTCCATCTGGATTATTCTCGCCACGGCGCCGGGTGAGCGAATCATGCGTCCGGACTTCGGTTGCGGCGTTCACCGTCTGGTCTTCGCGCTCGACGATTCCGCCACGCGCGCCAGCATCGCGTCTGAGGTCCGCCTTGCCGTGATCCGCTGGGAGCCGCGTGTCGACGTGCTGAGCGTGGATGTGACGAGCGGCGTGCCCGAAGATGCGCTGTTGATCCGATTGCATTACCGCGTGCGGCGGACCAATAATTTCTTCAATCTCGTGTACCCGTTCTATCTTTCGAGAGGGCTGCGCTGATGACGTCCGCTCCAAAGGTCGATTCGCGCGATGCCTCCGGAGTGGCGGCCGAAGTCACGGGGCTGTTGCGGCAGTCGCTCCCGAACTGGCCAGGACCGGCGGTTGATACAGCAACGCGAGCGATGATTCACGTCGTCGCGCGGTATTGCGAAATCATCATCGACAGGCTGAATCGCGCGCCGGACAAAAATCTCCTGGCATTCCTGGATCTGCTTGGCGCGGAGCCGCTGCCGCCCCAGCCGGCCCGTGCTCCCGTGACCTTTTATCTGACGGCGAGCAGGCAAGCGGATGTCATGGTTCCGAGGCGCACGCAGATCGCGGCTCCGCCTCTGCCAGGCGGACAGGAGCCGATCGTGTTCGAGACGGAGCACGAACTGACGGTCACATCGGCGCGCCTCGACTCGCTCTTCGTGAAAGACGGCTCCCTCGACCGGTATGCAGATCTTCGGATGGCTCTGGGTGTGGCGGAGAGCCCGGCGGCGCCGATCTTCGAGGGCAATCAGCCGATCGAGCACGCGCTTCTCATCGGGCTGGGCGCGGCCGTTGCTCAACCGGTCAACCAGTTGCGAATCCGGTTCGACCTTGGCGCACCCGCGGCGCAGTTATTGCGGTGCGCCTGGGAGTGGCGCAGTGAAAAGGAGTGGATCGTATTGACGCCGGAATCGGACGGCACGAAGGGTCTGACGCAGAGCGGAGAAATCGTTTTCAGGAATCTGTCCGCGATTCCGGAGACGGTCATCGAAGGCACGCGTGAACACTACCTCCGTTGCCGGTTGATGGATCCCCTCACCGGTGCCATGCCACAAATCAACCGTCTGGTGGTCACTGTCGATCTGGAGAAAGACGGCATTCCACTGGACAAAGCTTTCTTCAACGCCACGCCAGTGGACATCAGCAAGGATTTTTATCCGTTCGGGGAGAATCCACGCTTTGGAGATGTGTTCTTCTTTTCGAGCACGCCGGCATTCTCTCCGCCAGGAGCCCGGATTACGCTGCACCTTAGAATGACCAATCCGGCTTCGGCGGGCGAAACGTCGCCGGTATTGCCGGTCGGCCCACGAAACACGCGTCTGGCGTGGGAATACTGGGACGGAAATACGTGGGTGGAACTCGGGGTTGCCGAATTCGGCCGGCCCGCCCCCG
>DASZUZ010000270.1:0-1903 GCA_035547415.1 Bryobacteraceae bacterium
GAAGGTCTACATCCTGCCCATGGCGGGGGGATTCGACCAGTATCTCGCGGAACAGCTTGCGCGCGATCACGTCGTGCAGGTGGTTGCGGATCCGAAGCTCGCGGACTCGGTTCTGACCGAACGGCTCGGAGAAACATTCGAGCAGAAGATGGCGAAAATTCATCCGCGCGACGAGAAAAAGGACGATCAGAAAACCGATGATTTGCATCCGGGCTTCCGTTCAAGCGCGGCGAAAGGCACGGTCTTCCTGGTGGACGCGAACACGCGGCAGGTTTTGTGGTCGGATTACGAGAAGCCGCCGCATTCGAGATCGGGCGGAAGCCTGAATCATGCAGCCGCCAAGATCGCGAAGAAGCTCGAGGCCGCGCTGGGTAAGTAAATCCCGGCGCCGGGCTACGGTTGCCTTCCATCCATGCCCAAAGTCTTCAGTATTTCGGGTGAAGGCTCATCGACAGCGACCATCTGATGACAGGCTGAACAATCCTGCGTGATGGTCTTCTTATCCGCCCGGGCATGATTGTCGTCATGACAGCGGAAGCAGCCTGGCGCGTCAGTGTGTCCGAGGTAGTTGGGATAAGTTCCCCAGGTGACTCTGAGGTCCGGGAAAACGTTCTCGTTGTAAATCGCTTCGAGCGTTCGGCCGGCGGCGTCGATTTCGCGGGAATGCTCCGCGCAGACATCGGAATATCTTGCGCGGTAGATCCGCATCAATTTCGAGGGAAGATCCTTTCCATCCGGGTCGGCGAGCAACTCGAGCGCCGTCTTTTTGAGGTAAGGCAATCCGGCCGGCAGTTCTCCGGCAGCGAGCGCGCGATCGACCGCGCGCGCCGCAAGCTGGAATGAGTGAGCCGGGCGATTGTGGCAGTCCACGCACTGCATCTCATATTTCGGCGCGGAGTCTATGGCGGCCTTCTTCGCGTCGGGCGCGGCGTAGGTACTGACTGTGCCATCCGCAGCCGTGTATTCCACCCACGGGATGTTTTCGCGTTTGGAGTCCGTGGCGGCATAACGAATGTGAATTCCGGGGCCGAGGTGCGCGCCGTGGATGCCGGCGGTTCGTCCTCCGACGAGCATCATCAGCACGGTCTGCGAACGCGTGTTCTTTTCGTCGTCTTTGAAGGTGGTGATCACTCTCATCCGCGAGCCGATCTCTCGATCGCGCGCATGGCAACGTTCGCAGGTGTCGGCGGATCGCACGAGCCGGTTCGACTCGACGGCCGATTCGATCGGGCGGGGATAGTTGTTGAAGATCACGGCCATCAACTGGCGTGTTCCGGACATCTTACTCGCGAACCAGCCGGAAGCGCCCGGTCCGATATGGCATTCCACGCATTCGACGTGAGAGTGCGGCGCATGTTTCCAGGCAGTGAATTCCGGTTTCATTACGTGGCAGGTCTGTCCGCAGAACTGGTCGGTTTCCATATGCTGCACGCCCCGGTAGGTGGCCTGAGTGCCGATCAGGAGATTGACGAACGTCATGAGGGCGAAAAACGTCCCAAGGCGTCGCCATGCGGCCCGGCGGTCTCCCAACGATGCAAGGTCGGCGGTCACCCTACGCCGCGCGAGCCAGATGCCCACGGGAATCAGGGCCAGGCCGACTAACAGAAGGGCCGGGATGACCAGAAAGATGATGATGCCGATGTACGGGTTGTCCGCATTGCCGCGCAGATGCTGCGGCAGGACGAAGATCCAGGAAAAGCCTGCCGTGGTCGTCAGGGCAACGCCCAGCATGCTCACCCAGTGACTCGCCAGCAGCGTGACGACGGGGCGGTGCGTGTCAGGGCTCATTTGGTCTTGTTTTCGTTGAGATATCCCATCAGGTCGGACATCTCACCCGCCCGGAAGACCGGCCAGGAGATGTTCTGCCGGTTCATTTCCGCCAGCATGGCCGGTCCGTGGCGCC
>DASZUZ010000271.1:0-6168 GCA_035547415.1 Bryobacteraceae bacterium
TGAAGGGGAAACGAAAACAATCTTCCACTCCGGGTATTTACCCTCGGAACACTTCACATCGCCCACTTCCTCTCCTGTAATGCTTGCGGTTTGTATGTCGGGGGCGATCTGTCGGGCGACTCTGTAGACCTCATAGTAAGCAGTCAGAGCGGGAATGGGTCCCGTCGGAACCGCTGGTTTTTTCGGGAGTTCCGTTTTCGCCTCGGCTGGCTTCGGAGATTCGGTACATCCGTTCAACAGCAGAATAGTGGCGATGGAAACGGCAGTCGAAAGCGTTCGAAACATAGCACGAATCCTTTCGGGGATTCATTCTATGCCAAAATCAGACCCCTGCGCGGAACCTCCTGGCGAGGCTTCGGACTTCTTCGGACAAGCCTTTCACAACACCCAGCGAGACCGCTCTCAAAGGTGAGATCCCCGAGAACGCCGCGCCCATGGCATAAAGCGCAGGAACAGAGAAGCGTGGTTCGTTGGTGACGCAGAAGATCTTTTCCCAATACGCCGGATGCATCTTGGCGCGAAACTGTTCAAGGCCACGGAAGTTATAAAAGCGGTTCGCGTGCGCGCGCGCGACATACATCAGCGTGCGTATCCAGAGCGGATTCGAACGAAAGACATTATGCGTGAGAGCGACCAGGCCCATGGTCACATACTCATTGCCCCGCTGAATGAAATGGCGCATGGCGGCGTCGATGAGGAGTTCGATCGTTCCGTTTGGCGCTTCCGGGGAACGCGCGAGTTCCTCGATCAGATATCCGTTCCGCGCGGTGACGGGCGACGCCACCAGATAAGCCACCGTGTTTCCGTCGCGCTGCGCAGCGAGAACCAGGCGGTCATCGACGACGCCCCGCAGCACTTCGGGTTCGGTCAGGAAATGGAGCGGAGGCAGTCCGCGGTGCTCGATCCACTGGTGGAGAACCTGCTGAATTCGCGGGTCGCGAGCGGCTTCGCCGGCCGGAAGTTCAACAATCCGCACGTTCTTGTTGGCGGCGCGGTGCAGTTGCGCCCGCAGCGAGGCTCGTCTGGTGAGAATTTGCGGCCAGTCGGGAGCGTTCCAGACGGGCTGCGCTCCGACCGTGATGGTCGCGTGACGGGGGGAGTCCGCCAGAAGCGTGCGGAGCCGGTCTCCGGCGCAGACATAGCAGACTTTGCAGGACTGGCTCCGGGCAAACTGCTCAAATTCACGAAGTACCCGCGGAAGCGCATCGGGCGGACAGACCGGCGCGCCCGCGGCGAGGAGATAACGGTGACGCCGGACATAGCCGACAACAGCGGGCGCGGAATCGGTGAACCAGTGCTCGATTCCCGGATTGAGAATCTGATACGAAGTCGAATTCCAGCCGTGCTCGAGAACCAGTTTGCGGGCTCGGACGGTGTTTTCCGCAACAAGCCCGCCGGGACTGTCAGACGTCGCAGATCTCCATGGCTTTCCGAAGCGTCTGGACAGGGTCATGCCCCTGCGCCGGGGAATACTCGTGCGCGATATAGCCTGTAAAGCCGAGATCCGCAATGGCCTGCGCAATAAAGCGGTAGTTCAGTTCCTGGGTTTCGTCGATATCATGACGACCCGGATTTCCGCCCGTGTGGAAATGGCCGATCCACTGGTAGTGGTCCCGAATGTTCCGCACGATGTCGCCGTCCATGATCTGGGCGTGATAGATGTCGTAGAGGATCTTCACGCGCGGTGAGTTGACGCGCTTCATCACGTCCACTCCCCAAGCGATGTGATCGAACATGTAGTCCTTATGGTTCACCTTGCTGTTGAGGTACTCCATGCAGATCGTGACGCCTTTATCTTCGGCGTGCGCCTTGACGCGGTCGAGGAATGCGACGCAGTTGTCCGCGCCCAGCCGGTCATCCATGCCTTTTCGATTTCCCGAAAACGTAATTATGTTGGGCACGCCGTTACTGGCAGCTTCGTCGATCGCGGCGTGCAGGGATTTCTCGAGGCGCTCGTGATTCTCCGTCCGATTGAGGGCCTCCGGAATGGTACCGCCGGGACCGGGTGGATACATCGCGGGCACGAGGCCGTATTTCTTCAGGGTTGGCCAGTCGGCCGGACCGATCAGATCGAAGCCCTTACAGCCGAGTTTCGCGGCTTCCCGGCACGAATCTTCCAGCGACACGCCCCGCCCGAAGACACCGCGAGTAACCGATTGTTTCAGCCGGCCTTTACGTTCGACCGGCGCTGGTGAGGTCTGGGCCATCGCCGCTGTCGCGGCGAGGCCCGTAATCATTTCTCTGCGGCGCATGGATCGACCCCGGTCAGTGCGTCGTGAATCCGTAGAGCAGGTCGCCCGCGCCGACGACTACGTACTGATTCCCGTCCAGTTCGTACGTCATGGGGGCATTGCTGACGGACCCGCCCAGGTTCGCATGCCAGATGGGGTCGCCGGTCTCCGGGTTCAGGGCAACGAAGTTCCCCGACACGTCACCGGCGAAAAGCAATTTCCCGGCCGTGCTGAGCAATCCGGAACGTCCGCCCGGGCCTTCCCATTTGTGGCTCCAGCGGATCGCTCCCGTCTTGTAGTCGATGGCCTGCAGCAGCGATTCGGACCATCCGCCGCGATCGGTACCGCCCCAACCTTCGGGCTTCGTGTCGAGATCGTACAGGTACCAGACGCTGTACGCCCGCGAGGCGTTGACATAGAAGAGTCCGGTGTCCGGATCGAACGTCGGAGGCGGCCAGTTCGCCGCTCCACCCTGGTTCGGCGAAACAAGCGAGCCATCGACCTGCGGCTCTTTATCCGGGTTCGGAATCGGCTGACCTTTCGCGTCGACCCCTTTGGCCCAGTTCGTCTTCACGTATTCTTTGGAGATCAGCGCTTTGCCGTTGGTCCGGTCGAGCACGAAGAACCAGCCGTTCCGGCATGCCATCGAGAGTAGCTTCCGCTTCTGGCCATTGATCACACCGTCGTACAGAACGGGAACCTGTACGTTGTCCCAGTCGTGCGTATCGTGCGGCGATGGCTGGAAGTACCAGGCGAGCTTGCCCGTGTCGGGGTTCAGCGCGACGATCGATTCGGTATAGAGATTATCGCCCTGGCGGCCCCGGCCGTTTACGACCGGCTGCGGATTACCGGTTCCGAAGTAGATGAGATTCAACTCGGGGTCGTAGGCGGTGGCTCCCCACGTCATGCCTCCCGCGTGCGAAGCGGCGTCTGCGTTGGGCCATGTCTTGAATGCCGGATCGTCTTTGGCTGGCGCAACGGACCAGTGCCACTGCAGGTCGCCCGTTTCCGGGTCGCGAGCTTCGTAATATCCGGGAATGTCCAGATCGTCGCCGCTGACTCCGACCAGCACGTGATTTTTCACGATGACCGGAGCGACCGACGCGTAATACATCTGGTCGAGATCGCAGATCGATTTGTGCCAGCGTTCCTTGCCGTCTTTCAGGTTGAGCGAAACCAGTTCGCAATCCGGCGTCTCGAAGTACAGCCAGTTGCCGTAAATGCCGACTCCGCGGTTTCCGATGTGAATACCGCCTTTGGACTGATGTACGTGATGCCAGATTTCGCGGCCGGAGCGCGCGTCAATGGCCCAGACATGGTCGGGGATGGTGAAGTAGAGGACGCCATTCAGTTCGAGAGGCGTGGCCTTAATGGTGGCTCCGCCCGCGCCGATGGCGTTGACGCGATACACCCAGGCGAGGCTCAGGTTCTTCGCATTGGTGGAATTGATCTTTGTGAGCGGGCTGAACCGCCGGCCCGTGTAGTCGCCGCTGTAAGTGGGCCACGCGTCCGTTGGCGGTTGCAGCATCTTCGCCGGATCGAGAGATCCCTGTCCGAACATTGCCGCCGCGATTCCGGCGAAAGTAATCAGGGTTCTGACGAACTTCATTTCAGGGTCTCCAGATAGGCGGTAACGTCGTGCATGTTCTTATCGGTGATCTGATCGAGCAGTTTTGCGTGCGCTTCGTAAGGATCATTCACCTTCACCTTGAGCGCGGGGGTCCTTGTAAATCCATGATATTCCCCATCGGAATCCCGCAGCGAAACATTGAAATCGTCGAGTTGCAGGAGGACTCCGGTGACTGCCTTGCCGGAAGGCGGCGTCACGGTAACCGTGACTGATTTCCCCGAACTGCGGAGTCCGCGACCGCCGAACGCCGGTTTCGGGAAGAGGAACTTCTGCTGCATGTCGATGGGTTCGTATTTCGAACCGATTCCGGCGAGATCGCCTTTCACCGAGTGGCAGGTGTTGCACTTGCCAGCGCCATTGAAGTAAGCTTCGCCGGCTTTCGGATCTCCCGTGAGAACGTCCTGAGCGTGGAAAATGGGCGAGCCGCGCAGAGTGTCACCGACCCTCTGGTGGATGAAATGCGAAAGATCCTGAACCTGGGCCTGCGTAAAGTTGGCGGAGGGGGTGCTCTGCGTCGGGTGGCCCTTTTTCAGAAACGGCCCGAGTTCACTGCCATAGCGATCGTGCAGCACGACCAGCGAGCGGACCAGATCGGGTCCGGTCTGCGTTCCACGAGCGCTGCCGCCGTGACAGGTGATACATTCGGCGATGTAAGTCTTTTTACCGCGATCCGCGGCGGCCGGGTCGACGATATGTTTGTCGGCGCTGCCGGCCTGGGCGAGCAGCCCCCCACCTCCGCGTCCGCGACCGCCGGGGGGTGCCTGAGCAGAGAGACAAAGCGAGGTTGCCGTAATCAGCGCGAGCGAGCGCGCGCATCGTTGAAGTGAAGCGTTTACAGTGAAGTCCACCGGGGACGATTATATAGCTTCCTTTTGGACGCTACCAGATTCGCTTCACGCCGTAGGCTTCGAATACGGGGTCCCGGGAAACGATTGGCAGTTTTTCCTCTTCCGCCTGCGCCACCAGCATCCGGTCGAAAGGATCGCGATGCCGCCAGGGGAGCCTCGCACAGCGTGTGATCTGGCGGAAGCTGATTTCCAGTTGCTCAAAGCCGTTGAGCGACATCTGATCCGTCAGGTACCGGTCGACCGGAGCCGGCAGACGCAGTTTTTCAAGGCTGAGCTTAATAGCGATTTCCCAGAAGCTCGCGAAGCTGACGAAGCAGTCCTGATTCGTGATTGCGGCGCGAGCAGTGGTCGAAAGCTGGTCCGAGTCCTCGCACCACCAGAGGAAGGTGTGTGTGTCGAGGAGAACGGGCAATTACATATACTCCGCGAAATCGGCGATCGGTTCGTCAAAGTCCGGAGCCATCCAGATGCCCTTGCCTGTTCCCGGAACCCGCTTTGCCGGCTTGATCGCGACGATTTTCACCACGGGGCGATTTTCCTTCGTCACTACCACCGACTCGCCCAGCATGGCTTTCTGGACGATCTCCGAGAAATGAGCCTTGGCATCGGCCAGCTTGTAAGGATCTCTCATGGTCATATTATATGACCATACTGGTTCGAATTACAGTGGCCTGGTTCTAAGCGACTGCGGCGGTCTTCGTTTTCGGAATAAGGGAAAGCGCGGACCGGAGAGCATCATCCAGTTTTTGAGTGGTTTCCGGGTGCTCCTTGAGTAACAGCCGGGCGTTCTCCCGGCCCTGGCCGATCCGTTCGCCGCCGAAGCTGAACCAGGATCCCGACTTCTCCACCAGGTTCTTCGCGACGCCGAGATCCAGAAGGTCGCCTTCGCGGGATGCGCCTTCTCCATAGAGAATGTCGAACTCCGCTTCGCGAAACGGCGACGCGACCTTATTCTTGACTACTTTCACCCTGGTCCGGTTTCCGATGACCGTCTCGCCATCTTTGAGCGCCGCCGTGCGCCGTACCTCCGCCCGCACGGAAGAATAGAACTTGAGCGCGCGGCCGCCCGTGGTGGTTTCGGGATTCCCGAACATGACCCCGATTTTTTCGCGAACCTGATTGATGAAGATCATGCAGGTATTCGTGCGGGACACGATGCCGGTCAGCTTTCGCAGCGCCTGTGACATCAGACGGGCATGCAGGCCAACATGGCTGTCTCCCATTTCGCCTTCGAGTTCCGCTTTGGGAACGAGCGCCGCCACCGAGTCCACAACGACGACGTCGATTGCGCCGCATTGGACCAGGGCCGCAGTGATTTCCAGAGCCTGCTCGCCCGTATCGGGTTGTGAGACCAACAGATTATCGACGTCGACACCCAGTTTCCTCGCATAGATGGGATCGAGCGCATGTTCCGCGTCGACAAAAGCCGCCGCGCCGCCGTTCTTCTGGGCCTGCGCAA
>DASZUZ010000272.1:0-2563 GCA_035547415.1 Bryobacteraceae bacterium
ACGGGCGATCCTGCCATGGTCCACGCGACGGACGGTCCTGTGACGGACCACGGAACGGGCGGTCCTGCGAGGGACCACGGGGTGGGCGGTCTTCCGAACGTCCGCGCGGCGGTCGGTCGTCGAAGCGTCCGCGGGGGGCCCGGTCCTGCCAGGGTTTGTGCGGAGGACGATCCTGAAAGTCGCGCCGGGGGGGCCGCGCGTCCGAATCGCGGCGAACCGGCCGGTCCTCAGTCACGGGCGGCTTTTCAGCATGGGCTTCGCCCGCTTCGGCCGGCGGCGCAACCGGTCGGGCCAGCGGGGGACGCGTGGGAACAAAGCGCTCGTCGGAGCCAAATCGTGGCGCCTGTGGGCGAGCGCCATCGGGACGCCGACGCTCAGCCGGGCGCTCCTTTTCCTCGTGCGCCGGGGCTGGGGTCACGGCCGCCATGCGCGCGATCTCGTCGGCCACATGCGCCACGGCCTTCATCTCCTTCACGTCGTGGACGCGAACGATGTGGGCGCCGTTCAGAATCGCCGCGGTAACCGCCGCGGCGGTCGCGAAGAGCGTTTCGCCGCCGGTTGCATGGGCAAGGAAGGCCTTCCTCGACGGACCGACAAGGATCGGATAATCGAGCGCAGCCAGCCGGCCCAGATGCGCGAGAATTTCCGAATTCTGTTCCTTGCGCTTGCCGAAGCCGATCCCGGGATCCAGCACGATCCGGTTTTTCTCTACGCCGGAGCGCCGCGCCCGGCTGGCCGTCGCTTCGATTTCCTTCGCGATGGTACCGACGACGTCAGGCAGCGCGGGCATCTTGGACCACATTTCCGGCAGGCCGCGCATGTGGTTCAGGATCAGGCCCGCGTTTCCGTTGGCAGCTGTTTTGGCGAGTTCGGGATCGAAGGTCAGACCGCTGGGATCGTTAAAGATTTCGACGCCGAACTCGAGAGCGCGTTCGGCGATTTCCGATTTGTACGTATCGAGCGACAGCGGAATGCTGAGTTTGTCGCGCAGCTTTTTCAATACCGGCAGAAGCCTCTGCCATTCCTCATCCGCCGAGATTCGTTTGGAATCCGGCCGCGTCGATTCCGCGCCGATGTCGATGAGATCGGCGCCCTGCTCTTCCAGTTCGAGGGCTCGGGCATAGGCCCGGTCCGGATCGCTGAAGCGGCCGCCATCCGAAAACGAGTCCGGCGTAATGTTCAGGACGCCCATCACCAGCGTTTTTTCTCCGAGTTGCAACTCGCTGGTGCGGAGCTTCCAGTAATAAATTTTTCGATTCATTCCAATCTTTCAGTGTCCCATGTCAAGCCGGGACAAAATTACAGGGGAAAATACGGCCGCCGACACGCGTGAACAAGGATCCGGGAGGCTGTCAGCGCCGAAACGCTTTCTGGTGCTCTTTGAGTATGCAGCGGTCCATGACCACTTCCAGACCGGATTCACGGGCCTTGCGGGCCGCCTCTTCGTGCACGACGCCTTCCTGCATCCAGACGCCTTTCGCGCCGATGCGGATCGCTGCGTCCACGATTTCGGGCACAAAGCGCGGCTGCCGGAAAATGTCGACGATGTCGATCGGGACCGGAACGTCGTCGAGCGTCGGGTAAGCCTGTTCGCCGAGAACTTCCGATTCGTTGGGGTTGACCGGGATGATCCGGTATCCGACGCTCTGCATGTACTCGGAGACGCCGTAGCTCGGGCGCCACCGGCTACTCGAAAGGCCGACGACCGCGATCGTCTTAGCGTTCTTCAGCAGAGTCTCGCCGGCCGCCATTTCTGTTTGCCATCCGCATTAATTTTGACACCTCGTCCGCAGTGAGATAGCGGAACTCCCTCGGCTTCAGCGACCCGAGCTCGACCGTTCCGATCCGAACGCGCCGCAGTTTCTCCACCAGATGGCCGAAATGCTTGAACATGATGCGGATCTGCTGGTTGCGGCCTTCGATCAGCCGGACTTCATACCACGGATTCTCGCCGCGGCGAATGAGCCGGAGCCCGGCCGGCGCCGTTCGCTTCCCGCTCAGAGGGATTCCGTTGCGAAATTCCTCTTCCTCTTCGGGAGTCAGCGAGCCCTTCACTTTCGCAAGGTACGTCTTGGGGACATGGCTCTTCGCCGCCGTGATCGCGTTGGCGAACTCGCCGTCGTTGGTCAGCAGGATAAGTCCTTCGCTGTGATAATCGAGTCGGCCCACGGGATAGACGCGCGCTTTTACGCCGTGGAGCAGGTCGAGGACAGTGGTGCGGCGCTGCGGGTCGCTCGCCGTGCTCACCACGCTGTCAGGCTTGTTGAGCGCGATGTAGACGTGGTGCGCGGGCTGACGCAGGAGCTTGCCATCGACCTTGATGTGATCGCGTTCGATGTCGGCTTTCGAGCCGAGTTCCGTGACCGGTTTGCCGTTGACGGTGACACGCCCTTCGGTGATGATCTGCTCGGCTTTGCGCCGCGACGCAATTCCGGCTGACGCGAGAATCTTCTGAAGACGTTCTTCGGGCATGTGATGGTAACGGGCGGGACGGCCCGCTTTATATTCCATGGTATCGCCCGGTGGGGGCGCGATCCGCTAAGCTGAAACACGCAAACGCCAT
>DASZUZ010000273.1:0-1875 GCA_035547415.1 Bryobacteraceae bacterium
GCGTAGTTCGGGAATTCGAACCGCTGCGTGCTCCAGTGGTCAAGAATCGGCTGCACGGCGGACCAGCTTGCTTCCACCATATCCTGGCGCGTGTAGAGCGTGGCGTCGCCGGTTATGGCATCGAGCAGCAGGGTTTCGTAAGCCGACGGGGAGCGTTCTCCGAAGCTCGAACCGTAGTTGAAATCCATGGAAACGGGCCGCAACTGCATTCCCGCGCCAGGACGTTTGGAAACGAATTTGAGGGAAATTCCTACTTCCGGCTGAATGCGGAGGATCAGAGTGCAGGGCAGCGCTTCCGCGCCCGCCGTGGCGCGCCGGAACATGGCGAGCGGAGCGGTGCGGAACTGAATCGCGATCTCGCTGACTCGCTTCGGCAGCGCTTTCCCGGTGCGAATGTAGAACGGCACGCCGGCCCAGCGCCAGTTATCCACGAGGAATGTTACGGCCGCATACGTTTCCGTCTGCGACTCCGGATCCACTCCTTTTTCCTGCCGGAAGCCCGGCACGGGTTCGCTGCCGGAACGACCCGCTCCGTATTGGCCCGCGACCGCGTTGGCCGCCACCTGATCCGCCCGCATGATGCGGATGGCGCGGAGCAGTTTGGCGCGTTCGTCCCGGACCGCGTCCGAGGTAAAGGATGACGCCGGCTCCATTGCCACGGTGGCCATGACCTGAAGCAGGTGATTCTGGATCATGTCGCGCAGCGCGCCGGCTTCCTGATAATAAGCGCCGCGTCCTTCCACGCCGATCGACTCGGCGGCAGTAATCTGCACGTGGTCGATGTAGGTGCGGTTCCAGAGCGGCTCGAAGATGCCGTTCCCGAACCGGAAGGCCATGATGTTCTGGACCGTTTCCTTGCCCAGATAATGATCGATCCGGTAGATTTCGCTTTCGTTGAAGACAGCCTGCAGGCGTCCGTTGAGTTCGCCCGCGCTTGTCAGGTCATGACCGAACGGCTTCTCGATGACGATTCGCCTCCAGCCGTTGCCTTTGTTCAGTCCGGCAGCGCCAAGACCCTCCGCGATCTGCGCGTACTGGCTCGGCTGCGTCGAAAGGTAGAAGAGGGCGTTGCCTTCCGTCTTGCGCGATTCTTCGACTTCCGCGAGGCACTTGCCCAGAGCCTCGTACGAAGCAGGCTCTCCGACGTCGCCCGCGAGATAGAACAGCCCCTGCGCGAAAGACTGCCACAGATCCTCGTCGAAGGGCGAATCTTCGAGAAACTTCCTGACGGATTCGTGCATTCGATCACGAAACTGTTCGTTGGACATAGCGGTTCGGGAGATCCCGATAACCGCGAAGCCCGGGGCCAGACGGCCTTCATAAGCGAGCCGGTAGAGCGCCGGCATCAGTTTTCGCTTGGTTAAGTCGCCATTCGCGCCGTAAATGACGACTGCGCAAGGGGGCGTCTTGCGATGGAAACGGAGAGGATCCTGCAACGAAGTTTCTCGCGACATCAGGCTTACAGTAACACGACTGTACACGGAATGACGCTTTTGCATCATGTTAATGATGTCCAGTGTTTTTTTACGCGTATCCGGAGGTTTGTGTGCGGGCATCTGGGTGTACCTCGCCGCGTTCCGTGGAGCATTCTGGCGCTTGCGTGAGCGCGTGGGCGCAGGTTCGGGCACGGGCGCCGGTGGTTCGGTCACGGCGGTAATCCCGGCGAGGGACGAGGAAAGCTCGATCGGCCGCACGGTGGCGTCGCTGCGGCGGCAGCGCTTTGACGGAGCCTTGCGCATTGTCGTGGCCGACGACGAAAGCGCGGATCGGACCGGCGAAAGCGCGCGCGCCGCCGGGGCGGATGCGGTTATTCGTGTCGCGCCGCGTCCGGCGGGCTGGAAAGGGAAACTCTGGGCCGTCAGCGAAGGGCTCCGC
>DASZUZ010000274.1:0-2489 GCA_035547415.1 Bryobacteraceae bacterium
GCAGGCGCAATTCCATCAAAATCTCGCGATCAGGCGATCCGCCCTGTAGCGCGCGAACAAGATCCAGATGCCGGGACCCAACAGTCACGGCGATAATCGCGGCCAGCACCGTCACGGCCGCGCAGGGCAGCAACTTCGCCAGATACTTGTGACCGGGATACTTATTCGCCATACACCATCCACGGCAGCCCGGAAGTCCGGTAGTGCAGCTCCACGCCAATCCGAAATACTTCTTTGATCAGCCGGGAATCGAGTACCTCGCCGGGCGCGCCATCGGCACGAATCCTGCCGTTGTCAAGCACCAGCAGACGGTCTGCATACGCAGCCGCCAGATTCAGATCGTGCGTCACCGCGACTACCAGAAGTCCATTCCCGCGGAGATCGCGCAGCAGCTTATGAAGTGAGATCTGGTGATGAAGATCCAGATGCGCCGAAGGTTCGTCGAGCAGTAAGACCTCCGGCTCCTGGGCGAGCGCCGAGGCCAGGAGGACACGCTGTTTTTCACCGCCACTGAGGGTGCGGAAATCGCGGTCGCGAAATATCTCGACGCCGGTCGCAGCCATTGCTTTTCCTACCGCGGTGTGGTCTTGCGCGGTTTCCTGCATGCCTGCGCGATGCGGCATTCTTCCCATGCAGATCACTTCTTCGGCCGTGAAGGGAAACGCCGTCGGCTCGGCCTGACGTACCACCGCCACGCGCCGCGCAAAGTCGCGCCGGTTCCACTCGTGCGCCGGGCGGCCCGCCAACAGACAGGTCCCGGAACTCGGCGCTGCCAGTCCCGCGAGCAGAGACAGCAGCGTTGATTTGCCCGCCCCGTTCGGCCCGGCGATGGCGACGAACTCTCCGGCATCGAGCCCCAACGTCGCAGCCTGGAGCACTTCCACGCTGCCGTAACGGAACGTGGCGTTGACGAGCCTGAACAAACCGTCCACTATGGCATCTCAGGATGGAGCAAACGCAGGATCTGCTTCACCGCCTCCACAGCCCGCGGACCCGGCACGATGAACGGCGTCGATTCCAGTGCATAAACCCGGCCGGACCTCACGGCTTTCAGGGAGCGCTTGCTTTGCCACAGCGCAAGCACTTCTTCCTGTTTGGGCCTTGTGTCACCGCTCAGTTCCATAATCACGTCGGGATCGCGCGAAAGTATTTCTTCCAGCGAGATTTTCGGGTAGGGCGTCACGACATCCGCGAAGATGTTGATTCCACCGGCGTACCGGAGCAAATCCGAAAAGTACGACGAACCGCCGCCAGCGACCAGTCCTTCCAGCCGGCCTGCGGTGTGGCCCACGATGAACGCCACAGTCGGCTTTGGCTGTCCAGCCGTTCGCTGCGCGATCGACTGCAATTGCGATTGCATTCCCTGAATCATCCGCTCCGCCGCGTCCACAGCGCCAGCTGCTTTTCCAATAGCGCGCACGCCGGCATAGATCGCGTCCAGATTCTGGCTTTGCATCTCTACCGATGGGATATGCAGCCGCGACAGCTGTTCGGCCAGATGTCCATGTTGATCCGAAACCACTACGAGGTCCGGGCGAAGGGCGACGATAGCTTCCACGTCGGGCTTCAGCAGCGTACCGATCTTGGGCAGCTTGAGTGCCTCTTCCGGATATTTGCAATAGATAGTAACTCCCACAACGCGTGGACCGAGGCCCATCGCGAAGAGAGATTCAGTGATGCGCGGGGCTGTGGAAACGATACGTTGCGCGCCCGCGCCCCAGAGGTTCACCGCAAGCAGAAGCGGAACGATCAGTCGCATTTAAACTCTCCCCAGGCCTCAAGCAGGCGTTCATTCTCGTACCGTTGCCGCACCGCGATTCGCACCGCATCGCCCGACAGCCCTGGCCACCCCGTGCAGTCCCGGATCAAAATCTTCCGGCTTAGCAGGAAACTTCCAAGCGCCAGAGCCGGGTATCCGGTGCGAACGTAAAGGAAATTTGCATCGCTCGCCACAGGTTCCACGCCCACCATCGAACTCAGCCGCTCGAACAACCAGGCACGCTCAGCGCGTACGAACTCCAGTGATCGCGCGCCGTGCGCCGAATCGTTCAATGCCGCCAGCGCCGCCTCTTCCGCCAGCACGTTGACTTGCCAGGGCTCACGATGTACGTGCCATCCCCGCACCGCTGGCGCAGAACCAACCAATGCGCCAATTCGTAAACCCGGCAGCGCGTAGAACTTCGTCAAAGACCGCAGGATTGTCAGTTGAGGATGTTGCGCCAGTAGCGAGCACGCGGAGCGTAAGCCGGAAAACTCCAGAAACGATTCGTCCACCAGGACGGGATGGTCCGTGGACTCCAGATATGATCTCAGCGTGTCCAGCGTTAAAGTCCAGCCGGTGGGATTCGCGGGACGCGTGAGCACCAGCAAGCCCTCACGCGGCCAGGTTGCGGTGTCCGTAAGGTCGGCCGTACGCGCCTGACCGAAGGCTCGGTGAAACTCGGAGAACACGGGCAAAGCCAGCGTTATCGGCACTCCGACAAACAATC
>DASZUZ010000275.1:0-2351 GCA_035547415.1 Bryobacteraceae bacterium
TACGGTGATCACGATCCGGCTGCGGCAGGAATCCGATATCCGGCGCGCCGTGATCGGAAGGTTCCGCGTCGCGTTGTCGCAATCGGAATACTCATGGCCGGAGTTCGGGGACGCGAAGAAGCAGGTGGAAGCGCGCAAGGACGACGGTCCCACGGCGACTCTGAACATCGATGTGGATCGCGGCGTGGCGCCGGAGGTGGTGGAGGCTCTCGCCATCGCTCCGGACAAACGCGATGAGAAGCAGCAGAAAGCGATTCTCGAGTTCTATGAATTCAACAGGCCCGAATTGCAGGCTGCACTGATCGAGGTGACCAAAGCGGATTTGCAGAAGACGCTGCTGTTCTGGTCGATCCCGCGCGTTGTGGTGACGGAGGCGACGGAACCGGCTGTCACGCGCATCCTTCCGCGCGCCGACTGGATGAATGAGACTTCGGAGATCGTCCAGCCTGCCGTGCCCGCCTTCCTGGCGCGCCTCGATACCGGTGGACGGCGCGCGACGCGGCTGGATCTGGCCAACTGGCTGGTGTCGAAAGACAACCCGCTGACGGCACGGGCGTTCGCGAACCGTACCTGGCGGGAGTTCTTCGGGATCGGCATTTCGAAGACGCTGGACGATCTCGGTTCGCAGGGAGAAGCGCCGGTCCATCCGGAACTGCTCGACTGGCTGGCGTCCGAATTCATGCAGCCGCAGTATGACGCTGCCGGCGCGCATGCCTGGGACGTAAAGCATCTGATTCGCACGATCGTGATGAGTCAGGCGTACCGCCGGTCATCGGTCAGTACGCCGGAGCAGGAGGAGAAGGATCCCGACAACAGGCTGATCGCGCGCCAGAGCCGGTTCCGCGTGGATGCGGAGATCGTCCACGACATTGCGCTCGAAGTTTCCGGACTGCTGGTCGATCGCTTCGGAGGGCCGCCGGTGAAGCCGGTGGAACCGCCGGGATACCTTCTCGCGATGAATTTCCCCAAGCGCGATTACTCGCAGAGCCATGGCGCGGATCTCTACCGCCGTGGTATCTACACGCAGTGGCAGCGCACGTTTCTGCATCCGGAGTTTTTGAACTTCGATGCGCCGACGCGCGAGGAGTGCACGGTCAATCGGGTGAATTCGAATACGCCGCTGCAGGCGCTGGATCTGCTGAACGATCCGATCTTCGTGGAGTCGGCGCGGGTGTTTGCCCAGCGTGCTGTGAAATCCGGAGGGCGCGGCGCGGATGCGCAGATCGTCTGGGCGTTCCAGCAGGCGGAAAATCGAATGCCTTCGGCGGAGGAGCGGCGCATTCTGCAATCGCTGTATCGGGACAGTCTGAGCCACTTTCGCGCGGACAAAAAAGCGGCGGCGGAATTGATTTCGATCGGCGAGTCGCCGCGGCCGGAAAAAGTCAATGAGACGGATCTCGCGGCGATGACGGCAGTGACAAGAGCCCTTCTGAACTTACATGAAACGATCACCAGGAACTGAACGCGGAGGAAATGCCATGAACAACGATCTTTACCGCAGGACCTTTCTCCGCTACGGCTTTGGCGGTCTCGGAATGATCGCGCTGAACTCGCTGCTCACGCCGCGCGCGTTCGCGCAGAACCTCACCTCGAAGGGCGTGGTCAATCCGCTGCATCATCCCGCGAAGGCGAAGCGCGTAATTTTCCTTTATCAGGCGGGCGGACCGTCGCACCTCGAGACCTTCGACTACAAGCCGAAGCTGGCGCAACTCAACGGCAAGCCGATGCCGGAATCGATGACCAAAGGCCAGCAGATCGCCCAGTTGCAGGGAAAGGAACTGCTCTGCTTCGGTCCGACGCACAAGTTCGAGCGGTTCGGGAAGAACGGCGAGATGCTGTGCTCGCTGTTCCCGCAGATCGGCGGCGTAGTCGACGATCTCTGCATTGTGCTCTCGATGACTACGGAACAGATCAACCACGACCCCGCGCACACGATCATGAACACGGGATCGATCATCCCCGGGCGGCCGAGCATGGGTTCGTGGCTGCTGTATGGACTTGGAGCCGAGGCGGAGAATCTGCCGGGGTTCGTTGTCCTGATTTCGGCGGGCAAGGGCGGGCAGATGCAGCCAATCGCGGCGCGCCAATGGTCGGCCGGTTTCCTGCCGAGCAAATTCCAGGGCGTCAAGTTCAATTCGGTGGGCGATCCCGTGCTGTACATCAACAATCCGCCGGGGGTGAACGCGAAGCTGCAGCGCGCGTCAATCGACGCCGTCAATGCGCTGAACAAGGTCGAATACGGAACCCTGAAAGACCCCGAGATCCTCACGCGCGTAGCGCAGTACGAACTCGCCTTCAAGATGCAGACGAGCGTGCCGGATCTGGTGGACGTCAGCAAGGAGCCGAAGAGC
>DASZUZ010000276.1:0-20222 GCA_035547415.1 Bryobacteraceae bacterium
AAAATCGCCAAAGGCACAGCCGCGCGACCGGATGGCGGCTTCGGCACCTGGTACCGCGTCCGCGATCAACTGCTCGAACGTCCCGCCGCACAGATTGCGGAAGACCACGCGCGGCGTGGGAGAGCACGAAGATAGCCGCAATCCGGTCTGGGCCGCGATGTCCGTAAATTTCGGGGCGAAAGGAATGCCCGATGGTTTTCCGTGTGACAGCGGCTTTACGTTGCGGAAGCCACGCCGTGACCGAAGAGCGGGATGCACCCACCAGAAGAGCCTGCCGGCGTGTCAGGTGCTTCATTTGCCCGGGCTCAGCGTGTCGACTTCCTTCTGCAGGGAAGCAGCCTTGATCTGCTTGACGCGGTCAAACGCGGCCTTCGCCTCCGCAGCGCGTCCGGCCTTCTGATACGCGCGGCCGAGCTGATACTGGAGCGCGGCCTCATCCGGCTTCAGCTTCGCGGCGCGTTCGAGGTTCGCGAGCGCTTCTTTCACTCGCCCCTGATCGAGCTGAATCCGGCCGAGATAGTAAAGCGGACCCCAGAAATCGGGACTGAGCTGGTGCGCCTTTTCGAGAACAGGAACGGCATCCGGCCGGTTGGCCTGCGCGAGAAGGCCACCCAGAAAGTAGAGCGCTTCGGCGTCCTCGGGATCTGTCTGACGGAGTTCTTTCTCGGCCGCCTCATTGTCACGAAGGCTGATGAGCGTCTTGCCGAGTTCGCGATGGGCGTCCGGCAGTTTCGGATCGTACTCGAGCGCCTTGCGATAGTACTTCGCGGCTTCCTCAAACTGCTCGGTTTCATAACTGGCCTTGCCCATCAGCATGTTTGCCTGGACGGGACTGGCGGCGGCCATCATGCGGGACCAGACGGCGTGCGCCTCCTCGGTCTGTCTGAGGCGCTCGAGCGCCATCCCGAGCATGTAAAGGACTCCGGGATTATCCGGTTCGGCCACGCTCAGCAGTTCGAGAACACCGCGCGCCGTGGCGTACTTCCCGGCGCCGATCAGGCATGTGGCGAAGAGTTCGCGCGCCTGGAGGTTGCGCGGGTCAGCGGCGAGTTTCTGAAAGATGGGGAGTGCCGGCGCAAACTGTTCCTGGCGCACGTACACGAGGCCGAGATTGGTGAGGAGGCCCGTGTCGGAAGGAGCGATCCGCAGCGCGCGCTTGTAGACGTCTATGGCCTGGAGATAACGATGAGTGCGGGAGTAAATGACGCCGAGGTTTCCGAGCGCGCCCGGGTTGCGGGGTTCGAGCTTGAGAACCGCGAGGAAACCCTGCTCCGCCGCGGCATAGTCCTGAGACGAAAGAGCGGAGGCCGCTCTTTGAAAGAGCGCCTCCGCCGATTCCGCTCCGGTCAGAAGACCGGAGCCAAGCAGTGCAACGAGAGCCAGCCTAGAACAGAATTTTGAGCCCAAGTTGCATATTACGCGGGTCGCGCGTCGCAGTCAGCCGGCCAGTGCTCCCGGCGGTTGCCGCGGTCACCGGAGTAGACGGGTTCGGAACGCTGATACCGGCGCCCGGGTTCGTGAACTGCGTGTGGTTGAACGTGTTGAACGTCTCCAGGCGAAGCTGCGCCTGAACCCGCTCGGTAATCCGCGTGTTCTTGTAGAGCGAGATGTCCCAGTTCTGGTAACCAGGCCCCACCAGCACGTTGCGTCCGAGCGTTCCGAGCGAACCATTCGCGGGCCGTCCGAAAGCGAGCGGATTGAAGTAAATCAGCGACTGCTTGTAGTCGCTGTTGTAGATATTGCCGCCGAGGTAATTGGCGCGCTGGCCGCCGCCGAGGGTACCGGGGTCGCCGTTCGCGGTGACGTCCATCGGAGAGCCGGACCAGAAGCGGGTAATGCCCGCCAGTTGCCAGCCGTTGGCGACCGTCTTCAGGAATTCGTTTTGTTTGGCGAACGCCGGCAGTTCATAAACGTAGTCGGCGTTGAACGTGTGTCTGTGATCGAATCCGGCGGGGCCGTATTCGCGGCGCCGGTCGAGGTAATAACCGAGCGTGGCGCTGTCAGTGTCGGTTTCGTCGAGCGCCTTCGACCAGACGTAGCTGACGTTCACGGTGAGGTGCGAAGCAAAACGACGGCTCAGGCGGGTTTGCAGAGCGTTGTAGTTGCTGGTTGCGCCGAACTCGGTGTAGGTCACGCTGGTGTAACCGGGGAACGGGCGAATCGCGTTGTTGGTGAAATTGACGCCGGAAAGAATTGTGGTGCCCGGCGCGGTCGTGGTATTCAGCGGCAGCTGGCCAAGATCGCGGTTGAAGATCAGATGACGGCCGAGATTGCCGACATAGCCGATGTCGAGGGACGTCTTCGCGCCGAGTTCACGCTGCACGTCGAACGACCAGGAATAGGTGGTCGGGATCTGGCCCTTGCGGTCGATGGCACGGATGCCCACGGGCGAAAGCGTCCCGCTGGCGACGAGCGACGGAGACAGGTTGTCGATGTTGCCGCCGTAGAACTGCGGGGTGGTCACGAGCGGAGGATTGCCGAGGCCGCCGAAGTTATAGACGTTCTGCTGAATGCGCTCGTAGAAGATACCGCCGCCGACGCGGATCGCGGTTTTGCCGTCCCCGAAGGGGTCATAGGCGAGGCCGAGACGGGGAGCCCAGTTATCGAAGCGATGTTCGACGCCACCGGAAGGGAGGCCCTTCGAGCCTTCCTGCACCATGCCGTTGAAGGGATTGCCCGATCCGGCGATGATCGTGCCGTTGGTTACGCCCGAAGCGGTCTGAATCTTTACGGCCTGCGAGGGATCGTAGAGTCCCGGCAGGAAGTAGTTCTGCAGGAACTGCCCGTGCGTGTAGGTGGGACCCTCGTACGCCCAGCGCATTCCGTATTCCAGCGTCAGCTTGCTGTTGATCTTCCAGCTGTCCTGCGCGTAGGCCTCGACGGAGATCTCGCGGAAGTCGCCGTAGAAGATGCCCTTGGTCTGGGACGCGCTGGTATAGTTGCCGAGCAGCATGTTGGCGAACTGGTTACCGGTGTCGTTCGGGTTGCTGGCGTTGGGGGCGAAGTTGATGTTGAGAGCGTCGCTCCAGCCCGGCTGCTGCCCGTTGTTATTCCAGTTGATGTAGATACCGCCCTTCAGCGTGTGGGCGCCGATGTTATGGGTCAGGTTATCCGTGATCGCATAGGTCTTGCCCGCACTGCGCCAGTTCGCCTGGAAGGGTGAAAAGTTGCAGGAGCCGATGCCGCAGCTGAAGCTCGGAAAACGATTGCGCGTGTTCTGATCCGGGAAGAGTTCCTGGAACTGAAAGCCCAGCGCTGTCCGATCATAGGCGCTCTTGTTGGCGGTATCGGAGACATCGACCACCTGCGTCAGGTGGTTGTACGCAAAGATGAACTCGTTGGTGGTTCTCGGCGAAATCACGTTCACGAGATTCCAGGACCAGCTTGCGCCAGGCTTCTTCCGGTACTGCGGATAAATGGGATAGGGCAGGCTGGCGAAGATGCCGACGTCCTGATCTTCCCGCTGCGAGTCATCGGCCCAGCGGAAGAAGAAGTTCATGTTCGGGTTGATGTTGTAGTCAACGCGAGCCACTTCGGCATTCTTATTGAACAGATATGTCGGCTGGAACGGAACCCGGACCGTTTCGGGAACACCCGGAGTTTGCGGGGCGCCGGCGCGGCTGACGAAGTTCAGCATTTTGATAAATGCCGGGGCGTTGCGATTCCACTGCGACTGGGGAATGATGTTGCCGGGATAGGGAGTGCCACCGACGGCGCGACCTGAGGAGTCGCGCACGATCGTTCCCGGCTGGAACACCGTTCCATTGCGGAATCCGGTATCCTGCCCCGTGTTGGTCGTGATGTTGCCCGGACGGTACAACTGGCTCAGATCGCCCGTCAGTACCTGCGCGCTCGGCACGTCGACAAAGGTGTTGTTGTTCAGCGGGCGGGTGGCGCGGGTACCTTCGTAATTGAAGAAGAAGAAAAGCTTCTTGTGGTCGCCCGTGGAGAATTTCGGGATCAGAACGGGTCCCGAAATGTTGCCGCCGAACTGATCGAAGCGCAGCTTCGCCTTATCCTGCTTCTGCTGATTGCGGAAGAAAGAATTGGCGTCGAAAGCGTCGTTCCGGATGAATTCGTAACCGGTGCCGTGGAACTGGGCGCCGCCGCTCTTGGTGTTGATCGAGATCATGACGCCGGCGTTGCGGCCGTATTCGGCGTTGAAGGCGCTGCTCTGCACCTTGAATTCGCCGACGGCGTCAAGACTGACCTGCGTGTACTGACCATCGTTCGCGCCGAGGTCGGTGTTGATCGATCCGTCGAGAAACACGTTATTCGCGCTGCCGCGCATGCCGTTCACGTTGAACTGGTCCGTATTGTTGAAGACCAGACGGAAATCGCTGGAGTTGTTGGTCACAACGCCCGGCAGCGTGCGCATGAGCGTCATGAAGTCGCGGCCGTTCAGCGGAAGTTCCGTCACCTCTTTCGAGCTGATGACATATGACTTCTGCGATGTAGCGGTCTCCACCAGCGGAATGGTTGAATCGACGGAGATCGACTCGGTGACTTGTCCAAGCTGCAGCGCGACCGTTCCCAGATTCATGATCTGGTTCTGATCGAGCGTCAGATTGGTGGCCTCATAGGCCTTGAAACCCTGCGCTTCGATTTTGACGTTGTATTTGCCCGGCAGAAGCGGATTCAGAGTGAATTCGCCCTCCCGGGTCGTTGAAGTTTCCCGGACAATCACACCTTTGTCCTGGTCGAATGCCTGTACCTTCGCGTTCGGAACGGAAGCGCCGGCGGAATCGGTCAGCGTTCCTTTGATTGAGCCCGTCTGCGCCATGGCGGCGCAGACTCCGAACGTAAGAGCCAGCGCGACTGTAGATACAGCTAGTCGGAGCATCTTCAATTGTGAGACCTTCCCTCTAAGATTTAACGAGCGGATGCGACAGGGAACACACGGTATCAAGCCGGACGGCGTCTGGCCCCTCACCACCGCACTTCCCTGATGCGGCTCGATTGATTTACCCAAAAACCCCTGACTACTATGCGTCGATGCGGAGCCTGAACTCCCTTCGAGGCTCCATTCAAACTAATCACCGTAGTTACCCGTCTCAACGGGATACACGGTGTATCACGGTATCTAAAGCATTATATTCAACAAATTACGCGTAAAGCAAACCGCGACTCCGGCTTAGCGCACAGTTCGTAGCACCGGCAGTATCATCGGCCCCCGACTGGCCTTATTTGCGACGGCCCGACATAACACCACCTATGCGGAGGTAACACGGCAATTGCCCGTCCCGTGAGGGACATCGCTTAACAAGATGTTTCCTCTCATGTAAGATGCAAAGCACGGTCCCTGTGCTTGCCGGAAGGGCGGAGGATTCGTTTTTCCTGAAAGACTTATCCGGCCGGGAGGGCGCCTCGGATGTTTTGGCAAGGACGTGGATTATTCGTCACTATCGCACTGGTGACTGCGATTGCATCAGCTCTCGGGGGAACCAAACCCGCCGCATCGGGGGATTCCGCCTCCAGGAAATCATCCCGATCGAAGACTTCTGCCAAAGTCGCCCCTAAGAAGCCCACGACCGCGCCCGGGAAAGACCCGGATGAGGAGAAGTTCGCAAAGCGGGCCGCCCGTCTCTGGTCGCTGCAGCCGGTTCGAAAACCTGACGTGCCGCAGGGCGCAACGGAGTCGACAAATCCAATCGACGCCTTCGTGGCCGCGATGTACAAGGAAAAGGGCCTGCGGCCGGTCCCCAAAGCGGACCGGACAACGCTGCTCCGACGAGTGTCGTTCGACCTCACCGGCCTCCCACCTTCACCTGCGGAACAGGAAGAGTTCCTGAAGGACCAGTCACCCGATGCATGGCGGAAGGTGGTGGATCGATTGCTCGCCAGCGACCAGCATGGAGTGCGGTGGGCGCGGCACTGGCTTGACGTTCTGCGCTACGCCGACCAGGACAACTCGATGCCGGCCGCCTCCGGCATTTATCTGTGGCGCGACTGGATGATCACCGCGCTCAATGAAGACATTCCCTACGACGATTTCGCGCGGGCGCAGATTCTGGGCAGCCGGTCGCGTGAACACACGACCCTGACGGCCACGGGTTACCGGGTCAGAGTTCCAGGAACTCTGGAGGACTCCTTCGCGCTCGGTTTCCTCGCCCGCGGCGCCCTGTCGCAGGAAGACAAGGAACAGGATCTGGCGCTCAGCGCCGTGGAGACGGTTTCCACCGCATTCATGGGCATGACCGTTGGCTGCGCAAAATGCCACGACCATAAATTCGATCCCATCCGCCAGAAAGACTTCTACGCGATGAAAGCGTTGTTCGACCCGCTGGTGGTGAAGAAGGTTCCGCTGGCGACTCCGGCGGATATCTTCGCAAACGGCCGCGCAATGCAGGCGTACAACGCAAAAAAAGCGCCCATCGACAGCGCCATCGAAAAACTGATTTCGCCGTACAGGACCAGGCTGTATGAAGAACGTCTGGCATCGCTTCCGCCGGAGGCGCAGGCAGCGATCCGCAAACCGGAGGCGGAGCGCACTGCGGCCGAGCAGAAGCTCAGCGATGATTATTTCCCGATCCTCCGCATCGATCCCAGCAAGATCAAAGGGGTCATGCCGCCCGAGGATCTCGCGCAATACGAGAGCCTGCTGAAACAACAAAAGGCGCTCACCCGGCCGCCGGATCTGCCCGGCTACTGGACGGTGAACGAAGACAGCGCACGCCTGAAGGAGCCCAGCTACGTGCTGACAACCGGCGACCCCATGCGACCGGAGAAGGACAAGCCGGTCCAGCCTGGTTTCCCGTTCAAACCGGCTACTGTGGATTTCCGTGAAGGCCGCCGCGAGGGCTTTACCGACTGGCTCACCGCTCCCGACAATCCGCTATTCGCCCGCGTGGCGGTGAACCGGATCTGGGCGTGGCATTTCGGCGAAGGCCTGCAGCGGACGACGAGCGACTTCGGCGTACTGGGCGGCACTCCTTCCAATCAGAAACTGCTGGACTACCTGGCCGCGGAATTCATCGCGCATCACTACAGCATGAAGTGGCTGCATCGCCTGATCGTCACTTCGGACACTTATCAACTGGCATCGAGGGCAGAACCCGAATTGCGGGCCGCGAACGAAAAGGCGGACGCGCGCGATACGTACCTCTGGCATTTCCGCCTGCAGCGGATGGAAGCGGAGTCGATCTGGGACAGCGTCCTCTCCGTCGCGGGCGATCTCGATCTGACGGTCGGCGGGAAATCGTTTCAGATCCGCAGCGCAGACACAAAGAAGGGCGCTGCCGCGCAATCGGCGTCCGATCTCCGCACGAATCGCAGAGGCGCGTACATGACCCGCGGTTACGTCGCGAGCACGGATGTGATGCCGAACTTCCTGCTGACGTTCGATGTCGACGACGGACGGACTCCCTGCCCGATGCGCACCCAGACAGTCACCGCGCCCCAGTCGCTGTTCACCATGAATGACGACCTGATCGAGACGGAGTCCACGAAATTCGCCGATCGAATGATCGAGGAGAGCGGTGGCGAGCTCGGCAACGCGGTGAAACTGGCATACACCGAGGCGCTGGGCCGCGAACCTTCGGGTTCGGAACTGGACCAGTCCCTCACGTATCTGAAGGGCGATCCGGCGCGCATGAAAGGACTTGCATGGCTGCTGTTCAATCTGGACGAATTCATTTACGTGAGGTGATGGAATGAACGGCGGCTCGAAGACATACCCCTGCGGACGGATCGCCCGGCGAAGATTCTTCTTCCAGACGGCGGGCGGCTTCCTGGGAACGGCGATCAGTTCGTTATGGGCAGACGAAATGAAGCTGGCGGGCGCCAGATTGCCGGGCGCGCCGAAGGCGAAATCCATCATTTATCTCTTCATGTGCGGCGGCGTGAGCCATATTGACACCTTCGACCCGAAGGACAATAAATTTGCCGGGAAGATGATGGACGCGGTCGGTTTCGGCGACAACCTCGCGGCCATGAAGCGGCCCGTGATTCCCTGCCTGCGGACGTTCACGCGCTACGGCCAATCCGGCATCCCTGTTTCGGACTGGTTTCCCAATGTCGGCGGCGTGATCGACGATATCGCCGTCGTCCGCTCGATGTTCTGCCATCAGACAAATCATTTTCCGGCGGTTCTGGAGCACAGCACCGGCAAGCCCCTGCGGCAGTTCGAACATCCGTGTCTCGGAAGCTGGGTCAACTATGCCCTGGGATCGGCAAATAAGAATCTGCCCGCGTTCGTGAACATCGGACGTCCTTCTTCGCCCGTTCAGTTGACGGGTGGATATCTGGGAGCCAGTTACTCCGCGACGCCCTTTCAGCCCACGGGCGTTCCCATTCCCGACCTGCTTCCGCCGAAGGGTTCGTCGGGCCAGGAACGGGATCGCCAGATGGAAGCGCTGGCGGCGCTGAACAAGCAATTCCGCGAGGATTACGCGGTGGAGAGCGAAATTGCCGCGCGCGTCAAGTCTTTCGAACTGGCGGCGAACATGATGCTGAAAGCGCCCGCCATCGTGGACCTTTCCACCGAGCCGGCTCACGTCACGGAACTCTACGGGATCGGGGAGAAAGAAACCGATTCGTTCGGAAAACAGCTGCTGCTGGCGCGCCGGCTGGTCGAGAACAATGTGCGGTATATCCAGATCTGCCATGCCGGTGGAGGCAATGGCGCGTGGGACGCTCACGATGACATGAAGTCGCACGGACCTCTGTGCCGGGCGGTGGATAAACCCATCGCGGGCCTGATTCGCGACCTCAAGCAGCGCGGGTTGCTCGATTCCACTCTGGTTGTCTTCACGACCGAGTTCGGACGCACTCCGTGGTCGCAGAACACCACCGGACGCGACCATAACGCGCTGGGATTCACGTCGTGGCTGGCCGGCGGCGGCGTCAAAGGCGGCGTGGTCGAGGGCGCGACCGATGAGGTTGGCTACAAAGCGGTTGAGAACCCTCATTACATCAGCGACCTGCAGTCCACGATTCTGCGCCAGATGGGGCTCGACTACAAGAAAATGGATTTCATTCTGAATGGCCGGCCGTTTCATCTCATCGAAGAAGGAACGGGACCGATCCTTCCGATTCTGAGTTAGGCCGGCAGCGGCAAGCGTCTCCGCGACTCTCAAAACGAGCATGATCGGCGGAATTTGGGTGTATACTTCCTCCTAAGCTGGGCAGGCAGAAGGTCGACCTGCAGACACGCGATCGCATCCATGCGAGCGCAACGGGCCGATGATTCTCTGCCTGGTCCTGTCGGGTAATCGGGGGTTAGCCATGTCCGCTGAAGTTTTCCGTTCCGTCTGCGGAAGCGTGCGCGCCGCCATGCTTTCGCTTTTCTTCGCTTTCACGATCTATGCACAAGGCACTGGTGAAATTACCGGTACCGTAACCGATCCGAGCGGCGCCGCCGTCTCGGGCGCAAAAATCACCGTCACCAATACCGCGACCGCCGCGGAACGCATCATCGCCAGCAATGAGGCGGGAGTTTACGATCTGCCGGCGCTGACGCCAGGGATCTATGACCTGAAAGCGGAATTCACGGGTTTCCGCACGGCCGAGCGCAAGGGCGTGGAACTCCAGGTGGGGCAGGTCGCCCGGCTCGATTTCGCGATGCAACTGGGGAACGTTACCGATACCGTCGAGGTGGTGGGCGGCGCTCCGGTGATCGAGACCGAAACCGCGACGATCGGCACGGTGATCGAGAACAAGCGCATCGTGGACTTGCCGCTCAATGGCCGCAATCCCCTGCAACTGGTATCGCTGACGCCTGGAGCAACCACGAATGGACCGGCGTCTTCGCAGGGCCAGCAGCGCATGGGCGGCGCGCGCAACGCTTTCTCCCTGAACGTCGCGGGACAGAGAACTTCGAATAACCACTACGAACTCGATGGCGTGGAGAACACTGATCCCAACTTCAATACCTATCTGTTTCTCCCCTCGGTGGACGCGCTTCAGGAGTTCAAGGTGGAGAGCGGGACATACGGCGCCGAGTATGGCCGGGGCCTCAGCCAGGTGAATATGTCGACCCGCAGCGGCAGCAATGAGTTCCACGGCGCGCTGTTCGAGTTCCTGCGGAATTCGGATCTTGACGCCAAAAACTTCTTTGACCCGCCGGGTCCGATTGCGCCCTTCAAGCGCAATCAGTTCGGCGGAACAGTGGGCGGCCCGGTGTGGATTCCGAAGGTCTTCAACGGCCGGGACAAGCTGTTCTTCTTCTTCGATTACGAAGGACTGCGAGAGCGCAAAGCGCAGACCGCGATCTTCAACATGCCTCCGGCGCAGGACCGCACCGGCAATTTCTCGGGATCGAACGCCATCATCTACGACCCGATGACGCGCGTTGTGGACGCAAGCGGGAAGGTTATCTCGCAATCCGCGTTCGCCGGCAATACCATCCCGATGAGCCGGATCACGTCCACGGCGGTGATGGCTCTGAACAAGTGGTTCCCGCTGCCGAACCGCGGCAACGTGAACGGCTACACGGCGAACTATATCGACAACGAAGGCCGCAGCAACGATAACGATCAGCTGACCGCGCGGGGGGACTACGTGATGAACAGCAGCTCGACGTTCATGGGACGGTTCAGCCGCACGCACGACACAGGATACCTTCCGCTTACGACGCCGGGTCTGGGGTACAACAATGACGTCATCGCCTGGCAGGGCCTGATAGGCCACACGCTGGTTCTGGGCGCCAACAAAGTGAATGAATTCCGTTTCGCCGTGGCGCGGCTCGGCGCCGCAAACCAGCAGCCCAGCGCCTTCAAAAACAACTATGTCTCGGAACTGGGTATTGGCGGCGTTCCGACGGATATCGCTCAATACTGGGGCGTGCCGGTCTTTCAGTTTGGCGGCGGCGCAATCTCCGGCGTGGGCGAGTGCAGCGACTGTCCATTCGTGAATCACGACACGATTTTCCAGTGGACCGATAACTTCACCTGGACGCACGGCAAACACACCTTTCGGTTCGGCACGGACGACCGAAGAATGCGATACAACCAGATCGGCGCCGTGGTTGCGCGAGGGCGTTTTACCTTCAATGGCACGTACACCGCGGACCCGACGCTGAGCAGTCCGCCGCCGCCGAATTCGCTGGCGGATTTCCTGCTTGGCGATATCTCATCGTCCGAAGGCCAGTCAGGAGCGCCCATCGCGGCCTTCCGATCGTATTCGCTGAATGTATACGCCTCGGATTCCTGGAAGGTCACATCCAGGCTGACGGTCAACTACGGACTGCGTTACGAGCTCGAGCCACCGTATACGGACAAGTACGACAACATCGTGAATATCGCCTTCAAATGGGACGACTCAATGGTTCCGACTTACGTGCGCGCCGGCACGGGGGATTTTTATGGCGGCAATCCTCCGCCGCCTTTCAAATTGCCGCCGGGAATTCCGTACACGCGCGGGCTGTTCGGCAACCGCGCCTATCAGACGTCGTATAAGGACATCGCGCCGCGGCTCGGAATCGCCTATTCGCTGAACGATAAGACCGTGATCCGCGCGGGCGGAGGCATTTATTACGTCAGGGAAATCGGCAACGCGCAATTCGATCTGGTACGCAATGCGCCGTTCTCCACGCGACGCAGCGAGAACGCGCAATCGGCTCTCATTCCATCGCTCACCTGGGCGGTTCCCTTTGTGCAGACCGCGACGCCGTCCTTCATTCTGGTGAACCAGTACAACCAGAACACGCCCTATGTGCCGCAGTGGTCATTCGGCGTGGAACGGCAGGTGACCGGCAACAGCTCGTTCGAAGTGAGCTATCTCGGATCGTCCGGCGTCCACCTGCAACGGCTGATGACCTACAACACCGCGACGCCCGGTCCGCCCACCAACATCAACAACCGCCGCCCGCAGTATCCGCTTTACGGCGGCACGTTCCAGGTCATGGCGGATCCGTCGCACTCGACCTACCACGGATTACAGGCCCGCTTCCAACAGCGCTTCAGTCATGGCGTAACCTTCCTGAGTTCGTACAGCTGGAGCAAGTCGATCGACAACGGAAGCGGCATTCGCACGGTGGACGGCGATTCGCTGACACCCTCGAACGATGACAATCTCCGGCTCGACCGTGGTCTTTCCGCGTTCGACTTCCGGCATCGCTGGACGACATCGTTCCTCTACGAAGTGCCCATCGGCAAAGGCAAGGCTCTGGGCGGCGGCATGAACCGCATGGCAGACGCCCTGATCGGCGGCTGGCAGATCGGTGGGATCGCGACATTGCAGAGCGGGTTCCCGTTCACGCTGTATTGCGGCAGCGGACCGATCCAGAACGGGGGCGATAACTGCTATCCCGACAGTCTGGGCGGCACTTCATCTCTGCCTTCCGATCAACGCGGACCGGGCAAGTGGTTCAACACGGCGGATTTCGTCAACCGGATCAACGACCCGAGCCTGCCGCAGTACCGCTATGGGAACAACGCCCGTAACAACGTGATCGGACCGCCTCTGGTGGATCTGGATTTCTCCACGTCGAAGAACTTCCGATTCACGGAGAAGCGGGGTCTTGAATTCCGCACGGAATTCTTCAACATCATGAACCACCCCATCTTCGGGCAGCCGAATACGACAGTGGGAACGCCGAGTTTCGGGACGATCACGAGCACTCGCGTGGATTCGCGCGAGATTCAGTTTGCGCTCAAGCTGAATTACTGAGAGGACCGGCTCGTTCCCCGGCGCTTACCGGTCAGAACGCGATCTGATCTTTGCCATCCGCGAACTTTTTCGCGTCGACCCCGGGAACTTTCTGCAGGTCGGCGAAATTTTTGAACTTCCCGTTCGCGGTCCGATACCGGACCACCGCTCCGGCTTCCCCGGCCGAAAGATCGAGCGCGTTCTGTAATTCCTGAGCAGTCGCCGTATTGACATTGATTTTGTCCGGCGCGAAGTAAACGGAGAGATACTCGACAACCGTATCGATCTCTTCGGGCGATAGTGTAGCGCCTTTTCTGACCATGCTGCTGACGGTGGCGCGCCATTTCCCGGAGGACATGGTGGTTTCGGCGATCCGGTCGAGACCATGACATTCGGAGCACGTATTTTCGATCAGTGTCTTCGCCTTTCCGTCCGGAAGAACGACATCGTCGGCAAAGGCGGTCACGGCGAGCATGCAGCCCGCGGCAAGCGTTCGGGAGATCCTCATGGAACAGTGCGTTACACGAGCTGCGTGATGACGTTTCCGCGAACTTCTGTCAGGCGCTCGCGGCGGCCCTGGTGCAGATAGCTCAGCGCATCCTGATTGAGTCCGAGCTGATTCAGGATCGTCGTGTGCACATCGCGCAGATGGTACGGATCTTTGACCGCCTTCAGACCGATGTCATCGGTAGCGCCTACCACCTGTCCGCCTTTGATGCCGCCGCCCGCCATCCACATCGAGAATCCCAGATTGTGATGGTCGCGTCCCTTGCTGCCCTGTGATTCGGGAGAACGCCCGAATTCCCCGCCCCAGACAACCAGCGTCGAATCGAGCAGACCGCGCTGCTTCAGGTCTTTTAAAAGCGCCGCGATGGGCTTATCGGTCTGCGCTGCCATGCGAAGGTGGTTCTCTTCGATATCGTCATGCGCGTCCCACTGCATGTTGCCGGGTCCGCCACCCGAAACCGGGCAGACAAACCGGACTCCCTTTTCGATCAGACGACGCGTGAGAAGCAGACGCCGGCCGTAATCGTCCGTCTTCGGATCGCCGACCCCATACATTTCGAGCGTCTTCGGCGATTCCTTCGAGAGATCGAACACTTCGGGCGCTTCCGTCTGCATGCGGAACGCGAGGTCATATGAATTGAGCCGCGCCTCCAGTTCCTGATCCCCGGGCCGCATGTCGATCTTGTCGAGGCCTTTGATCAGGCTAAGGGTCCGGACGCGGTCTTCGCGCGTGACGCCCTGCGGAAGATCCAGATTGAGAACCGGTTTGGCGCCCGGCCGAAACATGGTGGGCTGATACACGGCAGGCAGAAATCCGTTGCTGTACATCGGCTGGCCCGCTTCCAGCGCACCTTTGGGATCCGGCATGACCACATAGCCCGGCAGCGACTCGCTTTCCGTTCCCAACCCGTAAAGCACCCACGCGCCCATGCTCGGGAAACCAGGCAGAATGCGGCCCGTGAAGAGTTGATACTGGGCGGCCGAGTGAACCACCATATCGCCGTGGACGGAGCGGAGCACGGCCATGTCATCGACGCACTGCGCGGTGTGCGGGAAAAGGTCGGACACTTCAATGCCGCTCTGGCCGTATTTTTGAAAGGTTCGTTTCGTGCCCAGTAACCGGGAAGTATCGTTCACGAACTGATACTTCACATCGCCGAATTCCGCGGGGCGTTTCTGGCCGTTAAGCTTGTTGAGAAGCGGCTTGGGATCGTACGTCTCGACCTGGCTCGGACCGCCAGCCATGAAGAGGAAGATGACGGCTTTTGCTTTCGCCTTATCCGGCATGTGCGGCGGCTTCGGCGCAAGCGGATTGCCCGCCAGTGTGGCCGCCCGGGCATCGCTCCGCATCAGCAGGTCCGCCAGCGCGATCGTGCCGAAACCGCAAAAAGCGTCGGTGAGGAATTCTCGCCGGTTGCGGGTGATCCGAACGTGTTGTGCCATTTCAGTGATTCCTTTAATTCACGTACAGAAATGAGTTCAGGTTAAACATCGCCAGCGCGAACTGTTCCCGCGCTTTCGCTTCCGAATTCCGGCCCACATTGAGGAACTGCAGCGCGAGCTGCAGTTCTCCGGGTCTCGGCGCGCGACTTGCCGCGAGGCGGTAAGCGAGGTAAACCTGCTTCCGATGATCCGGTCCGGCTTCCCGCAAGAGTCGATCGCCGAAGGCCTGCGCCATCTGGTTCGAGAGGTCGCCGTTCAGCAGTTCGAGAGCCTGCGGCGCATGCGTACTCGATTCGCGCCGCGGACAACTGACCGCCATGTCCGGGGCATCGAAGACCTGCATGAAGGGCAGTTCCAGATTCCGTTTGTAAATCAGATACACGCCGCGCCGGTTATATTCGGACTTGTCCTTTGCAGGCGCCCATTGCGACGGCTTATAAAGCGCCTGGACCAGCGCCTTGTCGATCGGAATCATGACGCCCGGCCCGCCCTTCTTCTCATTCAGTTGGCCCGCGATGGCGAGCATGGAGTCGCGAATTTCTTCGGCGTCGAGACGCTGCCGCGGGAAACGAGCGAGATAACGATTGTCCTGGTCCTTGTCAATCACCGGCTGAGGCGCGACGGAGGACTGCTGATACGTGTTGCTCATCAGGATCAGGCGCTGAAGGCTCTTCACGCTCCATCCACCCGAAACGAACTCGTTGGCGAGGTAATCGAGTAATTCCGGGTTGATCGGCCTTTCGCCCATACGGCCGAAATCGTTCGGGGTCGCCACGATGCCGCGGCCAAAATGGTATTCCCAGATTCGATTGACCATGACACGAGCGGTGAGAGGGTTCTTCGCATCGGTGAGCCACTGCGCGAGCGTCTGACGAGGTTTCTGCAGATCGCCGGGAAGTTCCGGCGCATCGTCCGGCAGAAACACGCCGGGAAAACGCATCCCGACGCTGTCACCCGGGTGCTCGTAATCTCCTCGGGGCAGAAGGTGGATCTGCGCTTTTGTGGCGAAATCGTCTTTCACCGTGAACAGCGACGGGAGCGGGGCGGGCAGGCGGTCCTGCGCCTCTTCGAGCTTTGCGGTGAGTTCGGTAGTTGGCAGCCCCGCTTTCCTGGCCTGATTCAATTCGCGCTGCAGTTTACCGATCTCCATCTGAATGGGCGTGGCCTGCGCCTTCCATGTGGCCTGGTCCTGTTCGGACGCTTTGATCAGGTCGTGCGGCTGCACGGCGGCGAAGAACGCCTGCATCCGGTAGTAGTCGCTTTGGCGAAAGCCATCGAACTTGTGATCGTGGCAGCGGGCACAACCCAGCGTGACGCCGAGGACCGCGCCCCCCACGATATTCGTCATTTCGGTCAGTTGCTCGTTGCGACTGCTGGCGACCAGTTGATTGCCGGCATTGCGCCGCACCGGACCGAGCCGGTTGAAGCCGGCGGCGATGAGCGTCTCGTCTTCCTGCGGCGCGATCTCGTCCCCGGCGATCTGCTCCTGGATGAAGCGATCGAACGGCTTGTCGTTATTGAAAGCGCGAATCACGTAATCGCGATGACGCCATGCCTCCGGCCGGAAATTGTCGTACTCGTAACCTTCGGTTTCGGCGAAGCGGACCACGTCAAGCCAGTGCTTGCCCCAGTGTTCGCCATAGTGCTCGCTCGCGAGAAGCCGCTCGATGACCTTTTCCCAGGCTTTCGGAGAGTTGTCATTTACAAATGCCGAGACTTCGGCGGGCGTGGGAGGCAGGCCGGTGAGATCGAAGGTCACGCGCCGGATGAGAGTCGCGCGGTCGGCTTTGGGGGCGTGGTTCAGTCCTTCCTTGCGCATCCGGGCGAGAACGAACGCATCTACGGGGTTCTTCGTCCACGTTTTGTCGGCTGGGGCCGTGAAGGCGGGTACGGGAGGATTCTGGCGCGGTAAAAACGACCAGTGCCGCCGTTCCGCGGCAGTATATTTGCCGAGAGGCGCAACGGAGCCCGCGGTAGCGGCCAGCAGAAGTGACGCCGTCGCTCCCACGAGGGCCACGAGCCATACATTCCTCGCCATACGCTCCATATCGTATCGTGGATTTCGCGCCATCAAACCCTGCCCTTCGCCAGGGCGTTTCCTGCGTCTGAAATGCCGACAGACACCGGCGGCGCGATCGGTTATATTGCCGGAATGGAAAAAGCTCATCGAACTTTCGTCGAGATTCCTCCGCACGTGTTTAACCCCGACCACATCGTCCGATTCGAGTTCCACCCGGACGACACGGCGACGGTGTATGTCGCGGGCGGTGATCAGATCGCGCTGAAAACCAATGAGGCAAATGCGCTGCTCAATTCGATCGGGCGATCGCTGCCGAAGATCGAGTAAGGGGAAGAGAACGGATGCCGCTCCGTGCCCGGCATCGCGATACTGCGGGGACATTCTCTAATCCTTTCGCGCGTGGAAGTTGTACGCAGTCGAGTTAACTGCGCTTTGGCGAAAAGACTCCCGCTGCGCGATTTCTCCCCAGCCGGATCAGATGAACAGCCCGGCCGGGACGGAGAACATCTCAGCAAGTTTGCGCGCGTGCTGCTTGCTGATTTCGCGCTTGCCGTTCAGCACGTCTGAGGCGACGCTGCTCGAACCGAACACCGGGATGAGGTCGCGCTGTCGCAAACCGCGGGCCTCCATCAGCGTCTTAAGCGCATCGAGTGGCGGCGCATGCCCCAGATCGTACCGGCGTTCGAACTCTTCGATCAGGAGAGTCAACAGCTCAGCCAGACTCTCCTGTTCCGGAGTTTTCGTCGGCAGGAAGTCGAGTTGCTCCAGTTCGGCGATCAGCCGTTCGTTCTCCTCGTCAGTTTCGATTACTTTCGGGAGCGTGCGGGAGAGCAGTTCTCCGTACTTGACCTCGTCGATCACAGCCATTTCATCCACCTCTTTTCGTCATATTCCGCGTGGGTCAGGAACTCCTTGATATAAATCCGCTTCGCCTGGAACTCGACCCTGACGATCAGCCGATAATGATTTCCTCTGATATCGAAAATCGCCAGTTTGCCGATCATATCTGTCGAAGGGAATACCGTGCGGATGTCATCGAGCGAGCGCCATTCAGCCGCCTTCGCGGTTTCAAGCCAGACCTGCAGGGCCGACTTCGCGTCCGAGTGCTTCCGAGCCTTTTCGAACAATGCGCGCTTGCTGATGATCCTCAACTGAAATCCTATGCTAGCATTCTGCTAGCAAAGAAGCGAGCAAAATGCCCTGCCAGTCGAAATCGGATGCGGTAAAGTCAACGCGCCGATGCACCAACGGCGACTGAGATCGAGGCGGAAATCGCCTGTATGTGGCGCTCTTCCCGGAATAGCGGCATCACGGAAGGCTTCCATTCCAAAATCGAAGTTCTGCAGCGGCAAGCCTATGGCTTCCGCAATTTTCAGAACCACAGATTGCGGGTCAGAGTAATGTGTTCTTGAGAGTAGTCAGGGCAGGTCTGGCCCCATTCAGTGCGAGGAGCCAGGATTTTACATTGGAGGCGCGGGTCGGAATCGAACCGACGAATAAGGGTTTTGCAGACCCTGGCCTTACCACTTGGCTACCGCGCCACTGCAGAAGCTCTCTTCGTAACGTAGCGCGGCGGACGGGTGGAAGTCAATTGATGCGCTACTACCGGCACGACCGGCAGCAGCACGTAGGAGTGGCGGTCCCGATCGTGGAACACCGTCTGCGCCGCTTTTCGAAGCTCTTTTTCGCTCGCCACGGGCCGTCCCGTATTCGGATTCCGGTCGAACCGCGGGAAGTTGCTGCTTGATATTTCAAGCCGGATCCGGTGTCCGGCCCGGAAAACATTGCTCGTCACCCCCGCATCGATCGCCAGGCGGTAGACTTTGCCCGGCGTCATCAGCGTGGGCGTCTCAAGCGAGTCGCGATACCGAACCCGCAAAATCCCGTCCGTCAGGTTTCGCGCTTCGCCGCTCGGGAATACATCGATCAGCTTCGCCGTAAAATCCGTGTCCGGCGCCGTCGATGAGGCATAGAGAATCACTCGGATCGGCCCGGTCACCTCCAGATCCGAACCAAGCGGCGGCGTCGTATACACCAGAACGTCTCGCCGTTTCTCGACCGGCCGCTGATCGAGCGGTCCCCAGGGATAGACTCTGCTGTCGCAGCAGACCGCACCGCCCATCGTTGGCACGGGATTCCGGGGATCGTACACAAACGCGTCGGCAGGGGAGCCCCGATCCGGCTTTTCGCCAAGCGAGCCATCGCCATAGAGAGTGTTCGCATGACCATTGCCGCCCAGATAAAACTTCACCCCGCGGGCCCTCGCCAGCGGCCATTCGTCCTCATCGCGCCACTGGTTGATCCCCATCACGAAAATCCGCAGAGGATGGCTCGGTTCTGAAACCTCTTTGCCCTTCAACCACCGATCGAACCATTTCAGTTGCTCAGGACGCAGCGGAACAATGGAGTCCTTCCCGAAATTCACGTTCGCGAAAGGAGTGTTGAACGTATGCGGCCACGGACCGATCATGATCCGGTCCTCATGGTTGGCCTTACTCAACGTGGAGAACGCGTCCAGATCGCTCTCGACGTAATTGTCATACCAGCCACCCACCGAATAGACGGGAACGTGGATCTCTTTCAGGTGCTCGCGCACGCTCACCGATTTCCAGAATGCGTCATAAGCCGGATGATTCGCGGCCAACTGCCAGAGCGCCAGCGTGTGTCCCGTGGCGAGCGAATCCGCCGCGCGCGTCGGCAGCATCCAGATGTACTTGCGGAAATCCGGCGCCTCATATCCACGCGCGCGCATGTTCTCGGCGAGCCACAGCAGCCGGTGACCCACCTTCATTGCCCCGCCGGTCGAGTAGAAGCGGTCCCGATAATCGTCGTCTCCCGAAACGTAAGGGAAGATCGCCTTCAGGTGCGGATTGTGCGACAGCGCCGCCTTCCACTGCGCAATGCCGAGATACGACCCGCCGTACATCCCGATGTTTCCGTCAGACCACGGCTGCCGGGCGATCCAGTTCAGCGTGTCGTCGCCGTCGTTGATCTCCTGATTGATCGGCTCAAACACGCCCTCCGACTGGTACCTGCCCCGCACGTCCTGAACCACCACGGCATAGCCCCGGTCGACGAAGGACTGAAAATTAGGGGTAATGTCACCGCCTTTGTTATAGGCTGTTCGCAGCAGAACCGTCGGGTACCTGCGCGCCGCCGCGGGACGAAAGATGTTCGCGCTGAGTCTCACGCCGTCGCGCATCGGAACCGCGATATCGAGTTCACGCACAACGGGGCTTACGGCCAATAAGACAGCCGGCAGCGCCAACCCGGTTAAGCAGAAGCAGAGGCGCACAAGACTTCCCAATACCGCCGCGCGGCGGTCTCGAGCGAATGCTGCTCCCGAATGTGGCGCGCGGCCTGCCGTCCGACTTCCGCCGCGATTGGCGGAAAACCGGTCACTAAACTCATATGGTCGAATAATTCGGCGGCTTCGGCAACGCCCGGGGTTACACGCAGACATGCAGTAGCGGGAATATCCGCGTTCTCTTCGCAGTCCGTAACGATCACCGGCTTACCTGCTCCCATCATCCGAATCGCGATTCCGGAGGTCTCTCCCGCCGCCGGGTAACGGAGGTTGACGCAGCAATCGATGGCGCCAATCGCGGTCGTGAAATCCGGTTCTTCGAGATGTCCGAGCCGGCGAATACCCGGATGCGCGGCT
>DASZUZ010000277.1:0-2010 GCA_035547415.1 Bryobacteraceae bacterium
GGGAAAATCACTTGCCTTTTTGCGTCCGCTTGTGTCGACGGCCATCGTTGAATCTCCTTTTTCATCGGGGAGGATAACATACCGCCCGCGCAGAATTGTCAGTAGCCGCGCTGCAGCAGGCCGGTGTCTTTGCCATCGACGGTGGTCCTGGTGAGCCATTCGAGCGAGGCGCCGAACAGCAGCAGATGATTGCGTTCCCAGGCGGCATTGTGCGACGAGCAGGCGAGATCGACGAAAACTTTCTTCGCCGTCGTGAGGTCGCCATACAGCGTGCGGACGCCGTTCGGGTTCACCTGCTTATCGTGCTGGCCGGAAACCAGCAGCACAGGGATCTGCAGCTTCGATGCGAGCGCCTGATTCCATCCCCAGATGGTTTCCTGCGGAGCGCGGCGAACGCCTTCGCCCCACGTCGCGCCGACGGGATCGGATTCCAGCATTTCGGACCAGACGGAATCGGCGGCGGCCTTGTCGTATTGATTGGGGCAACCGACCTGACGATCCCAGTTGGCGAAGAATTCGGCGCGCGACTGCGTGTTGAAAGCAGCGCCATCCCTGGGGAGTTGCTCGGGTGGATTTGGCGAGGAGTTTCGTCCATAAGCCGGCGCGAGGAGAACGAGTTTCGACACCTTATCCGGATGCTGTGCCGCATAGCCGCCCGCTCGCGGGCCGCCCTGCGACCATCCGATCAACGTGACCTTCTCGACATGGCGCAGCGCGAGGAGGTGATCGACAACGGCATCGATATCGGCCCAGTCGGATGCGATGGTGGTGAGCTGCTTCGGGTAGGAAGGCGCGCAGGCGGCGGGAATCAATGCAGGAACGAAGGCGGCCTGCTGGGCCTGGCTGAGATTGCAGGGATCGTTCATCGCAGCGGGCCGGGTGGTGCGGCCGTAGCCGGTGAGGTCCATGGTGAAGACGTCGAACCCCGCTTTCGCGATATAGGCCGCCCAGCTGTAGTCGCTGTAACCCGCGTCAAATGCCACTTCCGCGGGAGTTCCGGCGCCGTGAACGAAAAGCACGACGCGTTCGGCTTCGGGCACTTCGAGCTTCGCCCCCGGCTGCTGGATCTCGCGAACGTAGACCTCGGTGAACTCCCCGGAGATGGCCGGCACCTGCGATTTCACCCGCACATAGTGATTGGTGCGAACCGGCTGAGCGGCCGCGGTAGCGAGGAAGGAGCAGGCAAGGGCGAACGAAAGGCATGCGGTGCGCATGGCCGCTCATTCTATCGCAGCAGGATCAGGAGCCCGATTGAGACCCGCGCGTCTTGCGGCGCAGAAGTGCGAGTCCGGCAAGCGCAGAGACCGCCAGCGCACCCATCGCGATCAGCCGCACCGGTACTTCAACCGGACCGCGCGGATCGGCGGCATCCAGCATTTCTTCCGGCGTGCGGGCGCGGTAGCGGATCAGCTCTTCGCGCAGGCTGGCCTCGCCCTGCTCCATGGACCAGCGATGATTGGCCTCGAACACGGGCCGCAGCATCGGCGTCATGAAGCGGACGAAAGGCTTGTTGACGTCCACGTTCCACTCGAAGGTGACGTCCACGAAATCGCCGTCCTGAGAGAACGACCAGACGCCGCGCCCTTCCAGATCGCCGGTGGCTTCGATGACGATTCGCTCCGGAATCCGTTCGGAGACCGAGGCTTCCCAGATCAGCGTATAGGGAAGCATGCCTCTGGTGTGGAATTCCACGCGGCGGCGCTCGCTGCCGGGCATGGAGGTCTCGCGCGCATTGAGATAGACCGCCGGCCACCAGCGCGGGTATTCGAGCGGCTGGCTGACGATGTCATGCACCTCCGCGACGGTCGCGCGGACCCGCCAGCGGCTTACGAAATGGTAAGAGCTCGACATCTTGTTCTCTCCGCCCGGATATTCCTACAGTACCGCAGTTGGCATCCCGGGGTGAGACAAGAGTGGTGAACCCATTCCGCTCCGGACGGACCTACAATAGAAGTGGAGATGCACGCACATTCACATGGAACGCAATCCGGCCGGGTGCTGATCTGGTCG
>DASZUZ010000278.1:0-3253 GCA_035547415.1 Bryobacteraceae bacterium
TCGAGAATACGGGCGGCATGCGACGGCTTTTGTCCGCCGTGATCCGCTTATAGATTTCACTGGCTTCGGGTTTCCCTGGCGAGAGCGCCACGCGTCCGCCGCGGTCAGCAGTTGCCGTTTCAAAGGAATCCAGCCGCAGGCCGGCCATGCGTTTCTTGCTGTCCTGCCCGTGGCACGGAAAGCAGTTTTCCGAAAGGATCGGCCGGACGTCGCGATCGTAATTCAGCGGCTCTTTCGGCGTCGCCGCAGCCAGCGGAAACGCGAGCGCGCAGAACGTAATTCCGATCCGCCAGCGGTGGGGGCGGCCGACCCCTCGCCCGTGATAGCGATGCTTTCGGACAGTACTGCGGATCATGGCATCCATCATATGTAAGTCCACGCGAAGCGCGAGGCAGCGCAATCGCCGGAGCGATTCGGCGCAACATTCGAAAGCCTGTTACGGGCTCCGTTTCGCATCGCACCGCAATCGATTGGAAACACGGCGTTCCCCGCAATGCTTTGTCCCGCGAGTGAATCGCGGCACTGGAGCGCGGTTTGCTCCTCACAGAAGCGAGGCACTTATGAAACTCACTCTGAGCGTCATCAAAGCCGATATCGGCTCACTCGCAGGCCACATGGCTCCGTCGAAACTGCTTCAGGAGACGGTGGAAGCGCAGGTCCGCGAGCGGGGAGAAGGTCTGATTCTCGATCACCACATCAGCCACACCGGGGACGACATCGCGATCCTGATGACTCACAACCGGGGCGAAGGCGACGAGCAGATTCATAAGCTTGCCTGGGACGCGTTTCTTGCGGGCACGCAGGTAGCGCGCCGGCAGGGTTTGTACGGCGCCGGTCAGGATCTCCTGAAGGATTCGTTCTCCGGCAATGTTCGCGGAATGGGTCCCGCCGTGGCGGAAATGGAGTTCGAGGAACGTCCGAACGAGCCATTTCTTTTGTTTGCCGCGGACAAAACCGATCCCGGCGCCTACAACCTGCCTCTCTATCTGGCCTTCGCTGACGTGATGAACACGCCGGGCCTCATCCTCTCGCCGAAGATGTCGAAAGGCTTCCGGTTCGTGATCATGGACGTCAACAACACCTCGGGCGACCGCGTAATAGAACTCAATGCGCCGGAGGATCTCTACGACATCGCCGCTCTGCTGCGCGATCCCGAGCGCTATGTGGTCGAGTCAGTGTGGTCGCGAGCGACAGGCGAACAGTCCGTGGCCGTGGCGACTTCACGCCTCCACAATATCGCCGGAAAGTACACCGGCAAAGACGATCCCGTGATGCTCGTGCGCGTGCAGATGAATTTCCCGGCGACGGGCGAAATCCTGGCCCCCTATGCGATCGGCCATTTCGTCGGCGGCGGCATGCGCGGTTCGCACCAGATGCCCATTATGCCGGTCATGTCGAACACCTGCATCAGCTACTTCGACGGCCCACCGGTGGTCAGTTGCACGGGGTTCTGCATGCACGAAGGCAAGCTGACCGAGCCGATCGACGCATTTGCGCAGCCCTTCTGGGACACAGTTCGCGACCGCGTCGCCAGCAAGGCGATGGAGATGCGCCGGCAGGGTTTCGTGGGCACAGCGATGCTGCCGATGTCCGAACTCGAGTACACAGGAATCACCGAGAAACTGCGCGATCTCGACCAGCGATTCACAATCCGGAAGGAAACGCTCGAACCGGCAATGGCCTGACGCCGACTGGAAGCGTCGCCACCACGCTCCGGATTGCGATGCTTCTGTTGCCGCGCGGTTCCTGATAGGATAAGTAACCGTTTAAGTCGGCAATAAGCGATGAATGGCAAACTCCTCGTGCTCCTCGCCGGAACGGCGTCCCTGGTTGCGGCGGCAACAGTCGATTTCCAGCGCGAAATCCGTCCGATCCTTTCTGAAAACTGCTTTCAGTGTCACGGTCCCGATTCCGGCACTCGCATGGCGGGACTCCGTCTCGACCGCAAGGAGACCGTGTTCGCGCCGCGTCCGCACGGCGCGGTTGTCTCTCCCGGGAAGCCCGAGGACAGCCTGCTTTACCAGCGCATCAGCGCCGCCACGCCGGCGCGGCGCATGCCGCCCGAATCGTCGCGCCGAAGCCTGACGCCCGCGCAGATCGCAAAGCTCAAACTGTGGATCGAACAGGGCGCTCCGTGGCAGGAACATTGGGCTTACCGGCCCCCCGTTCAGCAGCCACCGCCGGCCGTGCGCAATGCCGTCTGGGCGCGCAACCCGATCGACCGCTTCATCCTCGCGAAGCTTGAAGCAAAGGGACTCGAACCCGCCCCGCAGGCGGATCGCCGCACCCTGATCCGCCGCGTCGCGCTTGATGTGACCGGCCTGCCTCCTTCTCCCGCGGAACTGAATCAATATCTCAAAGACACCTCACCCGAAGCCTATGAGCGCATGGTCGACCGCTACCTCGCTTCGCCTCACTACGGCGAGCACCGCGCGCGCTACTGGCTGGACGCGGCGCGGTATGGCGATACCCACGGCATTCACATCGACAATTACCGCGAGATCTGGCCCTTCCGCGACTGGGTGATTCAGGCCTTCAATCGCAATGAGCCATTTAACCAGTTCGTCACCGAGCAACTCGCGGGCGATCTGCTGCCGAACGCCACCCTCGACCAGCGCGTCGCCACGGGCTTTCAGCGCTGCAACGTCACCACAAACGAAGCCGGCATCATCGAAGACGAGTTCGCGGAGATCTACGCCAAGGACCGCGCCGACACCTTCAGCGCTGTGCTCCTTGGACTCACCACGGGATGCGCCACGTGCCACGACCATAAATTCGATCCCATCACGCAGAAAGACTTCTATTCACTCGGCGCCTTTTTTCGGAACACGACGCAGCGCGTAATGGACGATAACGCGCCGGACACGCCTCCGGTGGTCGTCGTGCCGAAACCCGAAGATCGCGATCAGTGGGCGAAAACGATGGCGCGTCTCGCCGCCATTCGCGCCGGGATGGACGAAACCTCGCGGAATGCGTCGGAACCGTTCAATCAATGGCTGGCGCAACGCGCGAAGACGACCGCCAAAAGTCCTCTGGATGAGAAGACGGAACTGTACGCCGCGGACCTGAAGGCGCTTGCCGGATCGAGCAACACGGTCAACCTGGCGGATTCGAACGTGCCCGGCCGAATGGCTTTGCACTTTCAGTAGAACGAAGGCGTTTCGATCGCGGATGCGCCCCACCTCGACGCCGAGAAGCCCTTCACGATCAGCGTCAGCTTCTTCTTTCCCAAAGCCGAACAGAGCTACGTGAT
>DASZUZ010000279.1:0-3698 GCA_035547415.1 Bryobacteraceae bacterium
GCCCTGACTTACCAGCCCGCGCCGGCAACCGGAGCCGCCCAATGAAAAGACTTCTGATTCTGTTGCTCCCCTGCGTACTGGCCGCGCAGCAGCAGGCGACAACGCCGGCGCCACCCAGGATTCCGGCCGCCTGGACGGATATTAAATTCCCGAAGCTGCGCGAGATTCAGATCCCGAAGATCGAAGAGACGACTCTTCCCAACGGGATGAAGATCTATCTGCTCGAAAATCATGAGCTGCCACTGGTCCGCGGCACGGCCCTCGTCCGGACCGGCAATCTGTTCGATCCGGCGGATAAGGTGGGACTGGCCACCATCACCGGCGACGCCATTCGCGCCGGCGGCACGCAGACGAAAACGGGCGATCAGCTCGATGAGCAGTTGGAAAATATCGCCGCTTCCGTCGAAAGCAGCATCGATGAGAGCTTCGGCCGCGTCGCTTTTTCGACCCTGAAGGAGCGTACGGACGAAGTGCTCGGGATCTTCCACGATGTCCTGACGAGCCCGGCATTCCGCGAAGACAAAATCGAACTGGCAAAGACGCAGTTGCGCGGCGGGATCTCGCGTCGCAACGATGATGCCCATGCGATCGCGCAGCGAGAGTTTACGGATGCGATCTACGGTCCGAAGACGCCCTACGGCTGGCAGATGGAGTACGCGACGGTCGACAACATAAAGCGTGACGATATCGTCGCGTTCTATAAGCGCTATTTCTTTCCCGCTAACATCATCCTGGCCGTGCAGGGCGATTTCTCCGCTCCTGAGATGAAGGCGAAGCTCGAAAAGCTCTTCGGAGACTGGAACTACAATCAACCGCCCGTTCCGCCGTTCCCGAAGGTAAATCACACGCCGAAACCGGGCATCTATGTCGCGACCAAGACAGACGTCACCCAGACCAACTTCGCGATGGGCCAGTTAGGCGGCGTTCTGAGCGACAAAGATTATCCGGCGCTGGAAGTCATGGGCGATATTCTGGGCGGCGGCTTCCGCAGCCGTCTGTTCCAGCGCGTTCGTACCCAACTCGGCTACGCGTACTCGGTCCAGGCGGACTGGGGCGCTGCCTACGATCATCCCGGCATCTTCGAAATCGCTGGCAGTACGAAGTCCGCCAGCACGGCGGACACGTTGAAAGCGATCGAAACGGAAGTCCGGCGCATCCGTACCGAAGAAGTGACGGAAGAGGAACTCGAGACCGCGAAGCAGACCGTGATCAACAGCTTCGTCTTCAACTTCGACACCCCATCGAAAACGTTGAACCGGCTGCTGACATATCGGTACTACGGCTATCCCGACGATTTCATCTTCCAGTATCAGAAAGCCCTCGGTAACGTCACGCGCGCCGATATCCTGCGGGTCGCGAAGCAGTATATAGATCCGTCCGCGTTCGTTATCGTGGCTGCCGGCAATCCGAAGGACTTCGGAACGCCTCTGGCCTCGCTTGGCCTGCCCGTCAGCAACATTGACCTCACCATTCCCGAGCCGAAGAAGGCCACCGTGGCCGTGAATCCGGAAAGCGTGGCGCGAGGCAAAGCGATCCTGGCAAAAGCCGGTGAAGCCATGGGCGGAGCCGGCAAACTGGCTGCCGTGAAGGATTTTACGCAGTCCGCAAAAATCCAGCTCGATCCCGCCGCTGGCGGCCTGGTCGTCAATCAGACCGAGCAGTGGTTAGCGCCTTCTCATTTTCGAGAGGAAAACATCCTGCCGTTCGGCAAGGTGATTACTTATTCGGACGGAAAGACCGGCTGGGCGGCGACGCCCCAGGGTGTCGGCCCGATTCCTGCCGCTCAGATCAAACAAATTCAGTTTGAGACATTCCGGATGTGGTTCCCACTGATCCTGAGCGATCGCGATCCGCAGCGCACGGTGGCGGATCAGGGGAACGGAAAGGTCGAGATATCCGACAAGAGCGGTCACTCGGTGCTACTCAGCTTCGACCCCCGGACGGGCCTTCCCGCAACCGCAACCTACGCGGCGCCGGGCAACCCGAACGGCGCGGTGGAAGAGAGCTACTCGGACTGGCAGGACGCGGGTGGAGGCATCAGGGTCCCGCGCAGGATCGTACTGAAGCAGGGAGGACGTCACTACGCGGATGTCACCGTCACGAGCGTGACCGCCAACCAGGGACTCACGCCCGACCAGGTCTCGAAGAAACCATGACCGGCTGCACAAGGAGAGGCTTTCTCGGCATGGCCGCTGGCGCTGTTGCTCTGCGCGGTGAATCCGCGCAGGAGCGGGGACGCCAGATCATCGGCAAGACCATCCAGGCGCTCGGCGGCGACGGATTCCGCTTTATGGAGACCCGTACCGAGGCAGGCCGGGCATACTCTTTTTACCGCGAGCAGTTGAGCGGGCTTTCGATCGCGCGCATCGACACGAAATACCTGCGGAACGACGCACCCCCCGGTTCCACAAAACTCCAGCAGGTCCAGCGGCAATCCTTCGGTAAAAAGCTGGATGATGCAGTGATCCTGACCGGCACGGAGGCATGGGAAGTGACTTACCGGGGCGCGCGGCCGCTTGGGGACGAGCGCGTGAAGCAGTTCCGTGACACCACGCTGCACGAAGTCTTCTACATTCTGCGCATACGAATCAACGAACCCGGCCTCGACTTCGAATCGCGCGGAAAAGACGTCGTCGAAAACCAACCGGTCGAAGTGATCGATATCTTCGATTCCGAAAACCGCAACGTGACAGTATGGATTCACTCCGATACGCTGCTGCCCGTGAAGCAGCGTTTCCTGCGTTGGGACCCGATCGTCAATGACCGCCGCGAAGAAATCACGCGCTACACAAAGTACCGCGAAGCGGGCAATGGCGTCATGTGGCCGTTCAACGTGCAGCGGGAGCGCGACAAAGAAAAGATATTCGAGCTTTATTCGGAGAAGGTCACAATCGGCGACGATCTGGCCGACAGCCTCTTCGCTCTGCCGTCCGGCGCGAAGATTCTGAAAAAGTAGTAACTACCTCGCCGAGCTGAGTACTGCCACGGGCGACAACACGGAAACGCCGGCGGGCAGATCGATCTCCACCCGAAGCCCCGGGTGCATGTTCATCGCGCGCATGCTTCCGTGGTGCAGTTCCACCGCGCGTTTCGCGATGGCCAGTCCGAGTCCGACCCCGCCGCTTGTGCGGCCCCGATCTTTCTCCACCCGATAGAATGGGTCGAAAATGCTCGCGAGGGATTCCTCGGGCACCCCTTCGCCATAGTCTCGAACGCCGACGCGAAACACGTTGTTCAAGCGCGTCAAAGTAACGTCCACCTGAGCGCCCTCCGGCGAATACCGAATTGCGTTGCGGATAATATTTTCAATCGCTCGCCGCAGCAGTTCCGGATTACCCTGCATCTCCCCGTCTTCCAGGTGCGGCCGCAGAGTGATGCCGCGCCGGTCGGCTTCTATGCGGACGTCGTCGAGAATCACGTTTACCAGTTCATCCAGCTGAACCGATTCCGTAACCAGGCCCGCCGGGTCGCCTTCGGCCCGCGTCACCTGAATCAACTCGCCGACAAGAGTGTTCAACCGGTCCGCCTCACGCTCCACCCGGTTCAGCGCAGTCGGCGCGTCGCCGCCACCCCGCGCCAGTTCCACGGCGACGCCTAGCCGGGCCAGCGGCGACCGCAGTTCGTGAGAGATATCCTGCAGCAGTCTTCGCTGTGACTTGAGCAACTGGTCGATCCGCTCCGCCATCTGATCCACCGTG
>DASZUZ010000280.1:0-3731 GCA_035547415.1 Bryobacteraceae bacterium
AAAAACCGGGTCTTCGCGTCGAACAGGTGCATCGAGCCGCCGCGTCCCCGGCTGCAGCCTTCCTGCTTCCCGTACATCTCGGCCATGATGGATCGCGCGGAAACCCCGCGTACCAGCGCGTGCCCGTGCTCGCGATAAGTGGCCACCACCGCATCCTCCGGGCCGAGCGCTTCGATCACGCCAACCGCAATCGCCTCCTCGCCGACGTAGAGATGCAGAAAACCGCGAATCTTCGTCGCCGCGTAGAGTTCGGCGCATTTTTCTTCGAACCGCCGGATGCGCAGCATCTGCCGGAGCAGAGTGACCGAATGGTCGCGCGCCGGCGGCGCGACGGTCTGCGCCTCGGGTTGAGCCATCATGATGCCGGCTCCAGCGTGGAGAGGTCGCCTTCCGGCAATCCCAGTTCCCGCATCTTCAGCAGCCGGCGCATGATCTTCCCGCTCCGCGTGCGCGGGAGGCTGGTCTGGAATTCAATTTCTTTCGGCGCCACAACGGAACCGAGCTTCTTCCTCGCAAACCCCACAAGATCGAGCCGCAACTCTTCCGACGGCTCATTGCCCGGCTTCAGCGCCACAAACGCCTTCACGATTTCTCCGATAATCGGGTCCGGTTTGCCGATGACGCCGGCCTCCGCCACCGCCGGGTGTTCCAGCAGCGCGCTCTCCACTTCGAACGGACCCACCATATGGCCCGCCGTCTTGATGATGTCGTCCGACCGCCCGACGAACGTGTAATACCCGTCCGCGTCGCGGCTTGCCAGATCGCCGGTGATGTACCACCCGTTCTGAAAACACTTGCGGTAGCGTTCTTCGTCATGCAGGTAGCCGCGGAACATGGAAGGCCATCCCGGCCGGAGTGCCAGTTCGCCCGCCACATTCGGCTCCCGGATCTCTTCCACGTGACTGGCATCCAGACGCCGGACGACCGCCGCTTCCACGCCCGGCAAAGGCCGCCCCATCGAACCGGGCCTGATCTCCATCGATCGGAAATTCGCAATCATGATCCCGCCTGTTTCGGTCTGCCACCAGTTGTCGTGAATGGGCAGACCCAGCGCCTGCTGTCCCCAGACAACGGCCGCCGGATTCAGCGGCTCGCCGACGCTGGCGATCAGCCGGAGCCGCCGAAGATCATACTGCTTGCGAGGTTCGCCCGGCAAGCGCATCAGCATCCGGATGGCCGTGGGCGCGGTATACCAGACCGTGACTTTTTCCCGCTCGAGAATCCGGTACCAGCGTTCGGCGTCGAAGTCCGCTTCGTCGACAATGTTCGTCACGCCGAGAACCAGCGGCGCGATGATCCCGTAAGACGTGCCGGTCACCCATCCGGGATCGGCTGTACACCAGAAAACATCGTCAGGATGAAGATCGAGGACGTATTGGCCCGTCATCAGATGCATCACCACGGCATTGTGAACATGCAGTGCGCCCTTGGGCGTTCCGGTCGTGCCACTGGTGAAATGCAGCAGCGCGATGTCTTCGGGATCCGTGGGTGGAATGGTGAAATCGGCCGATGCGGCGCTCATCAGCGCGGGCAGGGCATGGACGCCCTCGCCCGCCTCTTCGCCGTCCACCAGAAGAACCTGTTTCAGGGCGGGAAGCGAAGACCGTAACGCCGCAATATTCTTCCGGTAAAGACGGCTTGTCGTGAGCAGCGCTTTTGCATTTCCTTTTGCCAGTCGCTGCTGCAGAGGCTCGGGTCCGAACGCGGAAAACAGCGGGCAGAAGATGCCGCGGTTTTTCAGCGTCCCGAGCGCCGCGATGTAGAGATCGGGAATCCGCCCGGAAAGGGCGCAGATCGTATCGCCTTTCCCCAGTCCCAAAGCTCGAAGGACGTTGGCGAAGCGGTTTGTCTTCTCGCGCAGGTCACTGTAGGTGAAATCGACAATCTGATCTTCTTTGCCGATCCAGCGGATTGCGACCCGGTCTTGCAGGGGACCGGCGGCATGCCGGTCCACCGCTTCGTGCGCGATATTCAATCCTCCGCAGGGTAAGCCCCCAAGTTGCTTTCGGACACTTCCCCATGAAAATCGCGCACACGCCTCTCCGTAATCGCCGAAGTTCGGACGAGGCGTTCCATGGTCAGAGTCCTTTCTGATTGGCTCCCAGGCCATGCTCCTCCTCGCCCCGTCAGCAGTCGGTCTACCGGAAAGCTTATTTCCACCATTGCAGGCCCAGCACAACAGCCACGATCAGCAGAAGCCCGAGCAACAGCAGCGTCTGTTTCACCCAATGACGCATTCAGTGTGGATGAAGCAATCCGCGAACCATGCCGCCCGGGAAGATTGATCGATCAGGCCGCGGCCGGCTTCGCTTTCGCGGAAGCCGCTTTCGATGCCATGATCTTCAGCAGTCCCTGATCGAGCGTGGCGGTCGTTTTATCGACATCGATCGGCTGTGGAAGCGGGAATCGCCGGTACACGTTGTTGGGCCCGAACTCGGTCCACAGGATCCGAGGCTCCCCGCCTTTCTTCTCCGCCTTGATCTCCGCGTGAACCGCGATTTCGGTCGGCGTGGCAGTTACTTCCACCTGTTTGGCGTCGAAGCCCGGCAGCGTCATCTCGAGCTTGTAGTCCGCATCGGTCTCCGCCAGTTCGGCCGCGGGCCAGCCCAGAACCTCGTGCTCGGCCCGCAGCCAGTCCTCGATATCGCGGCCCGACTGGCCGCCCCGCCCCTCGAAGAACTCGAAGGCCCGCCTTCGCACGTCTTCAATCCGGTTCTCTATTTCCTGCAGGAGTGGAAGGGTTTTTCCGGAAGTTTCCTGGGTTCGTTGAATCGCAATACTCGGCATTGGTGAAGTACCTCTCCTTCTTTCTTTCTTGTTCCCGTACTCCGCACGCGCCTCGCCTGTGAATCGGGTTGGGCATCGCGCAGTTGCCGTGCAGGGAGCAGTCCGGCTGCCACCGCGCGCCTTGAAAACAAGCGTCTGACCGCGTCGGTCTGCGCGAGATCGCGCACAGGCAGTGAGGCAATTGGTGTGATGCCGCAGTGGTATCAACGGAGTGCCGCGGCACGGCGCTTGCTGGCGCTTCAGAGCATGCGGGACATCCGATTCATCGAACGAGAAGAAGGAGTGCGCCAGGCGGTCTGCGCGCATTGCGGAGGAGAAGCGACCTGGAACTTCGCCGACGAACAGGAAACCACCATCGACATGCTCTGCCCGGATTGCGGCCGGTTTCAGATGACGCGCGCGCAATTCGACGAGGCCGAGTCGGACATCGCCGGACCGGAAGAGCGCAGCGAGTGAAGCCCGGCCGGTGGGAACACTTCCACCACGGAGCGGACATCGGCGTCCGCGGCATCGGGCCGAACAAAGAGGAGGCGTTCCGCCAGGCGGCCGTCGCGCTGGCAGCGGTCATTACGGATCCAGCCGGCATTGCGTCTGACCGCGAGATCGCGGTCGAATGCGAAGCGCCGGATGACGAAATCCTTCTGATGGACTGGCTCAATGCGCTCATTTACGAAATGGCGGTCGGTGAGCTGATCTTCGGCCGGTTCGACGTTCGGCTCGATGGGCATTGTCTGCACGGCAGGGCGTGGGGCGAGCCGGTCGACGTGCGGCGTCACGAACCCGCCGTGGAGGTCAAGGGCGCGACCTGTACCGGCCTGTCTGTCAGACAGAACGCCAGCGAATGGATCGCGGAGTGCGTGGTCGATGTCTGAAGGCAGGCGGGAATGAATCCGGAATCGTTGACGCGTGTCTCCGGCGACGAATGGCGCATTGAGCCGCGCGGC
>DASZUZ010000281.1:0-4547 GCA_035547415.1 Bryobacteraceae bacterium
TTTCTACATGCAGGGGCTCGCCAACGTGAGCGGTCACGAAGTGATCATCAATTATTCGCGGACGCTGGAGCGGGCGCGGAGTTTCGCCGAACGCTGGGGCATCCCCGAATATACGGATCTCCGGCAGGTCGTCTACCGGGACGACATCGATCTCTTCATCATCGCCCTGCCGAATGAGGAGCATCTTCCGGTATCGCTCGCCCTGTCCACCGCGAAACGTAACCAGGTCTGCACGAAGCCGCTGGGACGGAACCGCGAGGAGGCACGCCAGATCCTCGAAGCAGCGCGGCAGTCCGGCGCGATTCACGGATACGCGGAAACCGAGGTGTTCGCTCCGGCCGTGGTGCGGGCGAAAGAAACCGTCGACCGCGGCGGCGTCGGACGAGTGCTCTGGGTGCGGTCGCGCGAGTCGCACAGCGGTCCTCACAGCCCGCACTTCTGGGATGTGGAGAATACGGGCGGCGGGGCGCTGAACGATCTCGGGTGCCATTGCATTGAAGTGGCGCGCTACTTCTTCGGGAAAGAGGTCCGCGTGAGGGAAGTGATGGCGTGGGGCGCGAACCTGGTCCACAAAGACAAGACAAAGGGCGAGGACAATGCGCTGCTGCTGCTGCAGATGGATAACGGCGGCATCGCGCACTGCGAGCTTTCATGGACGACGCTCGGCGGCCTCGATCTGCGCAACGAAATCCACGGGTCCGAAGGATCGATTTTTACCGACGTGACGCGGCAGACGCCCGTGGCGGCGTTCACGAAGAAATCGAGCGGCTATGTAATCGAGAAGGCCGACATTGATTTCGGCTGGACGCGGCCGCTGCCCGAGGAGGCATTCGCGTATGGCTACCAGGCGGAGATGCGTCACTTCGTGGAGTGCGTTCGCGACGGCGTGAAACCGCGCGAGACGTTCGAGGACGGGTATATCGTGAATTGCATCCTCGAAGCCGGCTATCAGTCGATGCGCGAACGCCGCTGGGTGACGGTCAACTACTGAGTCATCCGGGGTAGCTTCCGGCGATATAGCTGTGCAGGCGGTCGATGGTTTCGGCCTGGGTGGAGATCATCCAGTTCACGAGATCGCCGATGGAGACGATGCCCATCAGGCGGTCGTGCTGCACCACCATCAGGTGACGGGTCCGGTCCGTGACCATGATCCGCATGCAGTCATCGATGGTCGCGTCGGGAGGCACGCAGGTAGCGGGCTGGGTCATGGCTTCCGAAACGCGCGTGTCTTTCGACGACCGCCCGAGCAGGATTACCTTTCGCGCATAATCGCGTTCGGAGAATACGCCGACGAGCCGCGACCCCTCCATCACGGCCAGGGCGCCGATGTCTTCCTCGGCCAGGCGCGCGACGGCGTCAAAGACGGAGGCATCGGGTGAAACAGAGAATACTTCGGAACCCTTGCGGTTCAAAACGTTACGTACGGCGTCGGTAAATTCCACGAATTCGCCCCTCCTGGCGCGGAGTATAGCGCCTTCTCCGGCCGAACGGAATGGCTTGCGCGGGGATGGCGTCAGTGTTTGCCGGGCGCCATGGGAACGCCCTTGCGGGTGCTCATGATGTACGCCTCCATCGCGCGCAGCCGCGTATCGTCGTCCGCGAGCGGTTTGCCTTTCGTGGGATTTTCGATGCACCAGTTGATCATGTCGCGGAGGAGCGCGACGCGGTGCAACTGCACCTGGTATTTCGGATAAGTCTCCGCGTGCGTGTTCGCGCCGTTCGGGTGGCACATATCGCAGGAAATCCCGACGGTTCCCCCGAATGCTTTGGCGTCATGGAAGATGCGGTTGCCCTCGGCGACGAATTTCTCGTATTCCTGATTCCAGATAAATTCGTCGCGCGAGGTGTAGTTTCCGTAGGCTTCGAACTGCTTCTTCTCCGGGGAGACCGCGCCGGGGGCAGGCAGTTTGCCTTTGGTGTCTTTCTTTTCGGCTTTGGCCGCATCGGCGGCGATCTCCCATTTGACGCCCGGGTTCTTCTTCGCCCACGCGAGCATCAGCTCGTCGGCGACTTTGCGCGCCTGTTCAGCGTTCATGGTCTCGCCGGGCTTCAGGCCGGGGACTTCCAGGGATGTCTTGCCATCGCAAAGCGCCACCACTACGTTGCCATTTTTCGTTTCGGGTGCGTCGTGCCGCGGCAGAGCGGCGGTTCCGTCGATATCGGCGCCGCCGAGCAGCGCCGTTCCCGCACTCATCAGAACAAAAATCCGTAAGCTCCTCATTCTCCGGTCTCCTAGTACGAACTGAAAGTGGGCGCGGCGGGTTTGTCTTTCGCGCCGTTCGATTTGAGATAGCTGGCGGGGACGGAAACGGGGTTCCGGTCCCACAGGTTGTAGATTTTGTTGACCAGGCCGTCGGTCAGCACGTCGATGCGGCCATCGCCGCAGCCGTCGCTCACATCGAAAGGGTTTTGGCGGCTCATCTGGACCGTGAGTTTCGGGAGTCCTTCCGGCGCGTAGGGCCACGGCCATGCCGTGGAAAGAAGCCCGTGGAACGAAATGTTGCCGATCCGGTTGCTGAGGACCTGGTGCGTGTGGCCGTGAATGACGGTGACGGTCTGGAAGGGTTTGAGGATCGCCTGCACTTCGTCGGCGTCTTCCGTCCAGAAGTTCCAGGGCCGGTAGTATTTGTAAAGCGGCGAGTGGGAGAAGACCACAATTGGCGTTTTGCGGTCGATCTTCGCCAGATCCTGCTGCATCCACATGCGCTGCGGTTCGCCCACTTCGAAGCGCGACTGCGTCCCGTTATCGAGTCCCGCCACGGTGTGCATGCGCTCTTCGGCGCTCATGCCGCGCGCGGTCCAGAAGTCCTTCTCGATCACGCTGTTGAGCACCACGAAGTGCACGCCCTTGTGATCGAACGAGTAATTGGGCGGTCCGAACAGCGCCTTCCAGGTTTCGCCCAGATCCAGATACCAGTCGTGCTCGCCGACCATCATCTTCAGCGGCGCTTTCACTTCCTTCAGGATCTGCAGACCGAGCTGCAACTCCGCCGGTTTGCCAAGCTGCGCGAGATCGCCGCCGAAGAGTACGAAATCGGGCTGGGGATCGAGGCGGTTCACGTCGTCCACGGCTTTGAGCGCGGAACGGACGAAGCGGTCGTTCAGGTCCGTCGTATAAATGTGCGTATCCGAAACATAGGCGATGTTGAACTTCACCGCCGGGCTTTCGGCCGTGGCGGCTTTCGCCACTTCGATCAGCTGAAAGGAATGCGGCGGCAGCAGTCCCTTCGCCAGCACCGCCCCTGCGGCGGCTCCGGCCACGCGCACGAAGCTCCTGCGAGGCAGCCTGATGAGCTGGTTCATGGCGCTTTCGCGCTCTTCCATCCACTTCGTTTCGACGCTTTTGAATTTGTAAGCCATGAGTCTGCTCCTATTTCGCGATCGCGGTGCGCCCGACCAATGCGGGATCCTTGACGTCCGGATCCGGCGCCACATCGCCCAGATGTCCCTTGCGTCCCATGGCGGCGTCCGTATCGCGCTCCGGACGCTTCGTCGCGGCGAGTTCTTTCTGGCGGCTCATCTCCGCGTCGTTGTCGGCCTTGAATTCGGAGGAGGTGAGGGAACCGAGAAAGGCCACCAGGTCATCGATTTCGTTCTCCGTGAGACCGAGGCGCTGCATGCCGCCGTCGAGAAACGGATTCTGGATGCCGCCTTTGTTGTAGTGATCCATTACGTCCCACAGCGTCGCGAGGCTGCCGTCGTGCATGTAAGGCGCGGTCAGCGCGATGTTCCGCAGGCCCGAAGTCTTGAAGGCGCCGATGTCGGCGTAATTCTTGGTGACCAGAAACCGCCCGAGTTCCGAAAGATCGGTCTGGATCGCGAGTTCGTCGATCTGCTTGATGTTGCCGGATTCGACCATGCCGCGCGCCTTCACGGCGAGCTCGACGAAATTCGCTTTGTGGGCGGCGATACCGATGTTGTGGAAGCGGTTATCCGTGAAGAACGGCTGCGTGGCGTTGAAGCCGTGGCAAGACACGCAGCGGCCCTTGCCGTTGAACAGGGACCAGCCGCGCCGTTCGGAATCGGTGAGGGCTTTGTCATCGCCCGCCATAAAACGATCGAAGGGAGAGTCGCCCGCGATCAGGGTTCTTTCGAACGCCGCAATGGCCCGGCCCACGTCATCGTAAGTGACCGCGTGTCCGAAGACCTTCTGGAACGCCTCGCTGTATTCCGGGATGGACGCCACTTTCGCCGTCACGGCGGCTCCGTCCTTTACGCCCATCTCGACGGGATTCACGATCGGGAGCTTGGCCTGCTCTTCCAGGCTCGGGGCGCGTCCGTCGAGGAAAAATGTCTGCTGGAAGAGGGCGTTGAGCACCGTCGGCGCGTTCCTTTTCCCGAACTGGCCTTTAATGCCTTTGGACGTAGGGAAGCGGTCGACAAATGCCTTGTCCTGCGCATGGCAGGTGGCGCAGGATACCGTGCCATCGGCAGAGAGGCGCGTGTCGAAGAAGAGTTGCTTGCCGAGAGCGATTTTCTCGGGCGTCTCGGGATTATCTTTGGGGGTGACGAACTGATACAGGTCCCGGGGAATGCCCAGGGGCAAC
>DASZUZ010000282.1:0-4506 GCA_035547415.1 Bryobacteraceae bacterium
ACCAATATCCTGCTTCGCCGAACGCAACCCAGCCACCCGGATCACACTGCGGCTCTGGAGAGCGTGGCCCAACTGCTTGCCACCGGCGAATCCGTCTATTTCGCCTTGCAGAACGCCTCAGAATTCTGGAACGTAGCAATCCGACCGATTGCGAACAACGGCCTTGGCTTCTCAGCAGCGATGACGCTCCGTGAAATTGAGAAGATTGAGCGATCGCTCCTTCTTCTCCCGGAATCTCCGGCAATTTATCTTGAATGGAAGCGCCTCGTGGTGAAACATGCCGTGACAGGCGTGAAGGTCCATGATGCAAGGCTGGTCGCCGCGATGAACGTTCAAGGTATCCGTCGGGTCCTCACATTCAACACCGACGATTTCGCTCGTTACGAAATCGAAGTCGTGCACCCTTCGTCGTTTCTGCGGGATTGAAACTATTTCGTCCGCTAAACTGATTCCATCATCAAATCACCTTTCATCACCAACATGCGGGTTATCCCCGTGGCCGGACATGACAGCATGCTGCTCAATCTGAGCGGCGCGCACGGCCCGTACTTTACCCGCAACATCGTCATTCTCGAAGACAGTTCCGGTAACACGGGCGTGGGCGAAGTGCCCGGGGGCGAGCGCATCCGGCAGACGCTCGAGGACGCGAAGCCTCTCGTCGAGCGGCGGCCCATCGGCTCGTATAACAACGTGCTCAACGCCGTCCGGCAGCGGTTCGCCGATCGGGATGCGGGCGGGCGCGGCGTCCAGACGTTCGACCTGCGAACCACGATTCACGCGGTCACGGCGCTCGAAGCCGCACTGCTCGATCTGCTCGGGCAGTTTCTGGGCGTGCCTGTCGCGGCGCTGCTCGGGCAGGGACAGCAGCGCGACCACGTCGAGATGCTGGGGTATCTGTTCTATGTCGGCGACCGGCGCAAGACCGATCTTCCTTACCTGAGCGATGCCGATGCCGCCGACGAATGGTTCCGATTGCGGCACGAGGAAGCGCTCACGCCCGAAGCCATCGTGAAACTCGCCGAAGCGGCGCACGCGCGGTACGGGTTCAACGACTTCAAACTGAAGGGCGGCGTCCTGAGCGGCGCCGAAGAGATTGAGGCCGTTTCCGCGCTGGCCGAGCGATTCCCGGACGCGCGGATTACGCTCGATCCCAACGGCGCATGGTCACTCAAGGAAGCCATCGCGCTATGCCGGGATCAGCACGGGGTTCTGGCTTATGCGGAAGATCCGTGCGGGGCGGAAAGCGGCTACTCCGGACGCGAGGTGATGGCCGAGTTTCGCCGCGCGACAGGCTTGCCGACCGCGACGAATATGATCGCGACCGACTGGCGCGAGATGGGCCACGCCATTCAGTTACAGTCCGTGGATATCCCGCTGGCCGACCCGCACTTCTGGACGATGCAGGGTTCGGTACGGGTGGCGCAGATGTGCCACGAATGGGGACTCACCTGGGGCTCCCACTCGAACAATCACTTCGATATTTCGCTCGCGATGTTCACCCATGTCGCGGCGGCCGCGCCCGGCAGGATCACCGCCATCGACACGCACTGGATCTGGCAGGACGGACAGCGGCTGACGAAATCGCCGTTCCGCATCGAAAATGGCATGGTCGCGGTACCGGACCGGCCGGGACTGGGCGTGGAACCGGATTTTGACGAGATCGGAAAAGCGCACGAGTTGTACAGGGGGATGGGACTCGGCGGACGGGACGACGCGAAAGCGATGCAGTACCTCATTCCGGGCTGGAAATTCGACAATAAACGCCCCTGTCTTATACGTTAAAGCCGCCACCCTGGGATAATATAAATACCGCCTATGAACAGAAGATCCTTCCTCATGAATTCGGCGGCGGCGCTGGGGACCTCGGCCCTGAGCGCAGTCGCAAGTCCGAACGACACGGTTCGGATTGCCGCCGTGGGTCTGCGCGGCCGCGGCAAGAGCCACCTGCAGGCGTACACGTCGCTGCCGAACGTGGATCTGGTCGCAATCTGCGACGTCGACGACTCGGTGCTGGCGAAAGCGAAGCAGTTCGTGGAATCGAAGCGCGGAAAAGCGCCGGCGACCTATACGGATCTGCGCAAGCTGCTCGAGGACAAGTCGATTGACGCCATCTCGATCGCGACGCCGAATCATCAGCACACGCTGCAAACGGTCTGGGCGTGCCAGGCGGGCAAAGACGTGTATGTGGAAAAGCCGTGTTCACATGACATGTTCGAGGCGAAGCAGATCGTAGGGGCCGCGCGGAAGTATAACCGGATCGTTCAGCAAGGCAGCCAGAGCAGGTCGAACATTGCGCTGCAGGAAGCCGTGCAGAAGATGCGCGAAGGCGCGATCGGCGATATTTACCATGCCCGCGGACTTTGCTACAAATGGCGCAACACAATCGGCCATGCGCCGGAGGAACCTGTACCGGCCGGGGTGGATTACGATCTGTGGCTGGGACCCGCGCCGAAACGCGCGTTCACGAAGAACCGGTTCCACTACAACTGGCACTGGATGTGGGATTACGGCAACGGCGATCTGGGTAATCAGGGGATTCACGAAATCGATGTCGCGCGCTGGGGCCTGGGCGTGAAGTATCCGACCAAGGTCACGGCCCTCGGCGGGCACTTCATGTTCGATGACGATCAGGAGACGCCGAACACGCTTGCTGTCGCCTACGAGTTCGACGAAGGCGGCAAGAAGAAGATGATGACTTTCGAAGTCCGGCACTGGATCACCAATACCGAAGCCGGCATCCACGACTTCGACAAGAGCACGAAGAGCAATTCGATCGGCAATCTCTTCTACGGGTCGAACGGGTATCTGGCGATCGACGGATATACGAAGTACTGGTCATTTCTTGGAAAAGAGCAGGAACCCGGACCGTCGCGTACAGCAGGCGGGGATCATTTCGCAAACTTCATCACGGCTGTGAGGAGCCGGAATCGCGGAGAACTGACGGCGGAGATTGAAGAAGGCGCGATCTCAACGACGTTCGTTCATCTCGCGAATATCTCCTACAAGCTGGGCCGTTCGATCCGGTTCGACGGGGCGACCTACTCGTGCCCTGGCGACAAGGAAGCGAATGCGCTGTTCCGCCGGGAGTATCGCAAGCCGTTTGTGGTTCCGCAGTTCGTGGCGTAGACCGATGACACGACGCAGACCGCTTGAGAGTGGTCTGCGTTTTCCCTTTTTGCCAGGGCCTACTGGATCAGGCTTGCCGCGCGCGTTGCGAGGCCGGTGTATTGGCCGCTCGGGTCGTTCAGAATATTGGAGGTGCCGGTGAAGATGACCGTGCGGGCCACGATTGCCGTGTAGGAGCCGGACGTGCTGCCGGTATAAGTGAGACCGGTCGTCGGAAAGTACAGCGTTCCACTCATGACCGACCGCGATGAACCCGTAATGGTGTTAGCGCCGGAGTAGGTAAGATTGGGATCCTGCATGAAGAGCATCCCCTGGTAAGTGCCCGATGTGGGCGCGGTCAGCGTGTAGGTAGTACTTCCGGACGTAGAGATCGGGGCGATAGTGTAGCCGTTCTGTCCCGTATTGAAAAAGGCAACTCCGGATCCGGAAACGGATCCGCTGCCGCTCACGACCATTCCGCCGCCATTCAGGATATAAAGGCCGGACGTGAACGTAACCGCGCCGCTGCCGCTGATTTTAATTCCGCCGCAGTAAACCCCCGGGTAGAGAGTCGCTGAACTGGACGTACTGTAATTCGTGTAATCGCAGCCCGAAAACGATGGCGTCGTGAGGGAACTGAGGGGGTTAGCGAAAGGCGCCTGGCCCGTACGGGGCGTGGGAGACGCGACGGAAGTGCCGGATCTCGACATGTCTCCCGTGATCAGGATCTGGCTGGAATTGAGGCGCGAACTGCCGGACATTCTTAGCGCGCTGGAACTGCTCGAGTTGATGTAAACTCCGCAACTTGCGGAGACCGAGGATGTTCCTGACATCGAAAAGGCGCCGGCGGCGCTGGGATCGAGCACATAGATGCACGATGCAACGGGCGTCACACTGACGCCGGCGACCGCTTCCACATTGATGGTGGACGCGCCGATGCCCCGGAACCCGAGAAACCACGTCGATACAGATTCCGTGATATTGGACTTCACCCAATACGCCGGTGAGTTGCCGGAGACCGGCGAACTCGAGGAATTCGCTGTCATGGTTACACCGCTGGAATAACCGTTGGAAGCGGCATAAAGACAGCCGGCCTCCAGATCGTTCGTGGGAGGCGTGACGCCGGCGCACGTGTACGTTGTGCCGCAGAGGACGCCATTCACGCCGCAGCTGTAGCCGTTCAGCTTTGCATAATTCGCGGCCGCCATTGCGGCTGCGTCCGCCGCTGTTTGCGCGGACTGCCGCTTGTAATAAGCCCAACCCAGATCCCCTGCCAGTCCAAGGACAGAAAACAGGACGAAAAGGGAAAGGATTACAAGAAGACCCGCTTGCCCTCGACGGCTTCCAATCAGACGGGAAGGACGCATCAAAACTGGATCCTCTGCCGCGTGGTGGCTCCGA
>DASZUZ010000283.1:0-6756 GCA_035547415.1 Bryobacteraceae bacterium
CGCAGCCGGCGGGCGCAAACTGTAGTACAAAGGTGAAACCATGCGCTCACGACTGAACGTACTCTCTCCGTCACTGGTTGCCCTGCTGGGCCTGACGTCCCTCGCCGCTTCCGCCCAGATGTCGCAGCCGGTGCTGGGAGAAGACGTCACGAAAGTTTCGGACCACGTCTGGGCCATCATGGGATTTCCGAATGTCGCCATTATCGTCGGCTCGCGGGCCACGCTCGTGGTCGATACGGGCCTGGGCCCACGCAATGGCGCGACCGTGGCTCGCGCTGCGGCTCGCCTGTCGAAAAACCAGAAGCTGTTCCTGACGACGACGCACTTTCATCCGGAGCACGCGGGAGGCGATGCCGGCTTCCCGGCGAACACGATCCTGATCCGCGATGCGGTTCAGCAACAGGAGATGCAACAACACGGGATGGAGATGGTCGCGATGTTCAGCAGCCGGTCCGCGCAGAACAAAGAACTGCTTGCGGACGTCAACCTGCGGACTCCGGACGTTCTTTTCGACTCCGAAGCGAAACTCGATCTTGGCGGCGTCACGGCGCGCCTGCTGTGGTTCGGCGGCGCGCATACGAAAGGCGATGAACTCACGTTTGTCGAGCCGGATGGCACGCTGGTCTCCGGCGATGTGGTCCAGAACAAAGTCGTCCCGAACATCTTCGGCGATGGAGGCACGCCTTCGAGCTGGCTGGCCGTTCTCGACAAAATCGCCGCTCTCCACGTGCGCCATGTTCTTCCCGATCACAGCGCGCCTGGCGATGGCTCCCTGGTTTCGAAGGAGCGAGCCTTTATCAGCGATCTTCAGACTCGCGCTCTGGCCCTCAAACGGCAGGGCGTGTCCGCCGAGGAAGCGGGTAAGCAACTGAGCGCCGAGTTCAAGGCAAAGTATGCCGACTGGCCCAGCATGAATGTGGCCGGTTTCGTGCGCAGCATCTACGCCGAATAGACTCAGATCTCTTTCAGCGGATTTTCTTTGTACTTCGGCTTCCGCTCAGACTTCGGGATAATCGGCGCCGCGGGTTTCACCGGCCCGACGCGTTCGCGCGCAATCGCCCGAACTTCCTTTGTCGCGCTGAACACCTTCTTCTTGCGTCGGGCCATTCACGAAACCAGCACTTCCGTAACTCTCGTCGCAAGCTGATCGAATGTCACGATTTCGTAGAGGCTCGGATCGGACATAATCTTCGCGACCAGCGCCGTGTGCATGGCGTGCCCCGCCCGCTCCGCAATCACGTGGCCCAGCAGCGGCCGCCCGATCAGCGCCAGATCGCCGATCAGGTCAAGCGCCTTGTGGCGGCAGCTCTCATCGGGAAAGCGCAATCCTTCCGGATTGAGCACGCCCGTTTCGGTGAAGCAGACCGCGCAATCGAGCGATGCGCCGCGGATCAGCCCCATTTCGCGCAACTGATCGAGTTCCACCTCGCGCGCGAACGTGCGGGCGGGAGCGATCGCCGAAGCATATCGCTCCGGCGTGACTTCCATTTCGACGGACTGCTTCCCGATGGGCCTCGGGAAATCGATATCGCAGGTGAGCCGGAAAGTATCTTCGGGAATGATTGAAATTCGCTTGGGTCCGTCTTCGACCATCACTGTGCGCCGGATCCGCAGATATCGCCGTTTGCGCCGCTGCATCCGGATGCCCGCCTTGCGCAGGAGTTCGATGAATGGCTGCGCGCTCCCGTCCAGAATCGGCACCTCCAGATTGTCGATCTCGACATAGACGTTATCGATGCCGAAACTGTAAAGCGTGCTGAGAAGATGCTCCGTGGTCGAGATGAGAACGCCCTGCCGCATCAGGCTCGTCGCGTAGCTCACGCGCGCCACGTGTTTCCAGCTCGCGGGGATCGGAAAGTAATCGAGATCGGAACGGCGGAAGACAATGCCAGTGCCCGCGGGCGCCGGAGTCAGCCGCATGCTGACGGGCACTCCGTGGTGGAGACCAATTCCGCTGATCTGAACCGGACGCTGGATAGTATTTTCGAATTGCAATCTGTTCCCATAGTACCCAGGCAATGACATCCCGGCTTGTAAATCTTTGATAGAAAAAGATTAAGCTGCCCGGCACTGTGGCCAAAGAGCAACAGGTCGAGGCTAATCAGCCCCAATCCGTCCTCTCGTCGCCGCTCAGTTCGTCCGGATCTGCTGTTCGAGAAACTTTGCGATCGCGAGCGTCAGTGTCCGGGGGTGCTCAGACTGGACCATGGCGAGCGCCTGCTGCCGCACAATCTTCCGCCCCGCGACCCGAAACACTCGCAGGTTTTCGGGATGATCCCGCAACGCGAACTCGGGGAGGATCGAGTACCCGTATCCGGACTCGACCAGACGACGGATGGCGGCGGTATCGTCCGCCTCCATGATGACCCGGGGCTTCTGTCCGATCTCCGCGAAAAAACCATCGATGATCGACCGCATGTTGCTGCGCTTCGGGTACAGCAGAAACGGCGCATCGTTCAGCGTTGCGGGTTTTATATGCCCCACGTGCCAGCCTCGCGCCGGAACAGGCGAACGCTGAACAATCAGCAACTCCTCATCGAACAGCGGCGTGACGACCAGGTTATCGGTGGGAAAAGGCAGCGTGATCAGCGCAAGGTCAAAGCGACGGTCCAGCAGCCCCGCCACCATTTCTTCCGTTGCCGAGACGGTGATGTGGATCGGCGTGTCCGGATAGCGCTCGCGGAGGCGCTGCAGCGGACGGCCGAGTCTGTGAATCAGGGTCGTGGCGCCCGTCGCAAAATGAAAAAGCCTCGAATCGGTCGCCGGGCTGCCGTCGAACTCGTATTCAATGTCCCGCACCTGCCGGACCACAACGCGCGCCTGTTCGGCGAGACGCAGCGCCGAAGGAGTCGGCACGAGATGCTTGCCCGATCGCACGAACAGATCCGTGTGCAGTTCCGAGGCGAGGCTTCGGAGCTGCATGCTGATGGCACCCGGCGAAACGTAGAGCTTTTCCGCCGCTTTGGTGACGCTCTTCGAATCGATGACGGCGAGAAACAGTTCCAGTTGCCGGATTTCCATTTGGCGCGTCCAGATCGAGGATCGCACAACGGACCAATCACCGCGCCGGCGGGCGCCCCCGGGCGTCACGGGAATGCGCTAGAGTAAACGCCATGAAGCTTGCCGTATTCGCCGTGGTTGCGGCTTCCCCGGTGTGGGGCGCAACATGCGAAAGCCTTTCCTCACTGAGGCTGCCGGACACCTCGATCACAATTGCGGAATCGAGACCCGCGGGAGAGTTCACGCCGCCGAATGGCGGTCAGCCCCTGCGCAACCTCCCCGCATTTTGCCGCGTCGCGGGCAGTATCCGGCCTTCGAGCGACTCGGATATTCGCTTCGAAGTCTGGATGCCGTCGTCGGGCTGGAACGGCAAATTCCAGGGGGTCGGAAACGGCGGCTTCGCGGGCGCCATCAGCTTCGCCGGTCTTGCCGACGCCGTGTCCCACGGCTACGCAACCGCCTCCACCGACACCGGTCATCAGGAGAAACGCGGCAACCACGCTGAGTGGGCTCTGAATCATCCGGAGAAAATCATCGACTTCGGGTATCGTGCGATTCATGAGACCGCGGTGAATGCGAAAGCCATCATTCAGGCGCATTATGGCGATGCTCCGAAGCGCTCGTATTTCAACTCCTGCTCCAATGGCGGACGCCAGGCGCTGATGGAGGCACAGCGTTTTCCGGCGGACTACGACGGAATTATCGCGGGCGCGCCCGCCAATTACTGGACGCACCTTCTCTCCGCGGCAATGTCGGGCGTCAAGGCGACGCTCGCCGAACCCGCAAGCTATATCCCCGAGTCGAAACTGCCCGCCATTGAAAACGCGGCCCTTGCGCAGTGCGATGCGAAGGACGGCGTCAAAGATGGCGTCATCGAGAATCCGCGCGCCTGCCATTTCGATACTTCGGTGCTGCGCTGCAAAGGAGCAGAGACGAATGAATGCCTGACGGTCGCGCAACTCGCCGCGCTCGACGCGATCTACGGCGGGCTGAAAGATTCGAACGGCGCGCAACTCTTCCCAGGACTCTCACCAGGGGGAGAAGCCGAGCGCGGCGGATGGGCTTCGTGGGTCACGGGTCCCGCGCCCGAGAAGAGCGAGATGTACTCTTATGGCACCCAGTTCTTTCAGAACATGGTTTACAGCAATCCGAACTGGCCGTTCCGGACCTTCGATCCCGGCCGCGATACCCGAGCAGCAGATATCAAAATTGCGCAGTACCTGAATGCGAACAATGCCGATCTTTCCGCCTTCCACAAACGGGGCGGCAAGCTGATTCTGTATCACGGCTGGAGCGACGCGGCGATCCCCGCGAGCAATTCGATCAACTATTACCAGAGCGTCGCGGGAAAGATGGGCTCGAGAGAGACGGGTGCGTTCATTCGCCTGTACATGGTTCCCGGCATGGAGCACTGCGGCGGCGGGGCCGGACCGAATACCTTCGGTCAGTCGGGCGTCGCGAAACACGACCCCGAACACGACATCGATGCCGCTCTCGAGGCGTGGGTGGAACAGGGCCACGCGCCGGACCGCATTATCGCGTCGAAGCTCGATCAGGAAGGCAGGGCGGTTCGAACCCGGCCTTTATGTATTTATCCGCAAGTCGCGAGGTGGAAAAAGAATGGCAGCACGGACGACGCAGCCAACTTCGTATGCGCCAATTGATGTACGGTAATCCGCTTCGCGGGGAATAGCGGCGATCGGTTCGGTAAGGCGACTCACTGTGAATGCCGCTTCCGGCAAGCGGAACGCGCAGTCGCTCCGGTACAGTTGTACCGAGGTCCGTTCAGTTTGGTTCGCGGTTCATCTCTTCAGCTACTCATCTGTACCTTTCTGGCCGTCATTTCCGGTTACGCTCAGCCTCCCGTCATGTGGACGACCCAGCCAGTTGTTCTGGAGGACGGGCCATCGAGTTGGACCCGCATGGTTCAACTGCCGGATGGAAGCTGGTTGGCCGCGTATATGTACGCCACGACTCCGAATCGGATTCGCGTAAAGCGCAGCTTCGATGCCATGCGCACATGGCAATGGGTGTCTGAGATTGTCGAAGCCGGACGGGATCTCGATAACCCCGCGCTGTGCATCAGAAGCGACGGAACGGTTCTCCTGGCATTCCGATCTGTGATCGTGGGGCAATCGTACCGGATCGAGACTTATACGAGTGGTGACTCCGGCAACTCGTTCCAGTATCAAAGCCTCGTGGACTGGGACGAACATCTGGGCGGTGTTTATGAGCCTTATCTCTACGTTCTGCCGGACGGCTCGATCGCGTGTTTTTATACCAGCGAGAAGCATCGATTCGATACGCCTCCATACAGTCAGATACTGTCGGAACGCGTCTCGCGCGACGGCGGTCAGACATGGGGACCGGAGATATGGGCCATTTCTCAGGCGGGAGCGGCCCGCCCGGGCGAGGCAAACATCGTTCCGCTGACCGGGTCGGTGCTGGCGCTCTTCTATGAAATGTGTGGAACGGAGAACTGCGTCGGGCATGTGTCCTATTCGACCGATGGCGTCACCTGGCCGGGCATCGGCCCGGCGTTGCCGGATACGTTCCAGGATGTGCAGGCCGTCGGACTGCCGAATGGACTGATCTTCGCCACGTCGAACTTCCGCGACATCATCATGAGCACGGACTACACGAATTCATGGTTCGACACGCGGCAGCACCCGTTCCGATACGGAGTCTGGCCGGCGCTCTATCAGACCGGACCGAATGAAATTGCCATGGTCATGACCGGCGCGGGCGAGCATGGCGAGCAGGGCCAGTACATCCGGTTCGGGACCATCAATCGGATGGGAGTGGATCCGGTGACGTCTATCGATACCTGCGTGAATCCGACGCGCACGCGGCCGCAGAACTGCCGCTGAAGACGCGGGCTCACTCACTCCGCAGAGTTACGATCGTCGCGCCCCATCCGCCCGCTTCGAGCGGCGCGTCACTGTAGGCGGAGACAAACGGGGTGCGTTCGAGAATGCCGCGCACCATCTGGCGCTGCACGCCGATTCCTCTGCCGTGAATGATTCGCAGCGCGCGGAATCCGAGACGCCGCGCCTCGGACAGATACTCTTCCACGACAGGTTTCACATCGCGCGGCGGCACTGTGTGCAGATCGAGCACATCGGTCACGGGAATTCGAAATGGTTCTTCCGATTCGTCCATAAACAGAAAGAGCCCGGTCGGGATGGACCGGGCTCTTCGATTCACGCGCTTCCGCGCACCTGATGGTTCAGCCTGCGACGTGCTGAAGTTTATACTCGCTCACCATCAGTTCCATCTGGTCCTTCAGGTGAAGTTTGAGCTTTTTCAGACGATGCTCCTCGATCTCTTCTTCCGGAGTGAGAAGGTTCTTGCTCTCCAGTTCGTCCACCAGCCGATCGTATTCGTGATGCTGGTGCATGAGATCGCGGAAATGATCATTCGTCTGCATCAGGTGCGCTTTGATCTCTTCTTGAGTGTTCCGATCCATTCTGGGCATGTCTCCTTGAGTGGAGTTGCCTCGCCGGCCGCGTGGAACCCTTGCGGTACGGTGGGTAGCTTCCTCTAACCAGGACTGTACCATGATCGTTTTTTCATCACAACCGCGTTAATCCTGCCTTTCTCGTAGTACCCGCGACGTATACCGGATTCCACCCAGCCGTGTTTGCGGTACAGGGCAATAGCGGCCGCGTTGGTCTCCGCCACTTCGAGGAAAATATCACCTTTCGCCGCATGAGAAAGAGCGCCTAGCAGAGCCGCCCCAACGCCGTGCCTGCG
>DASZUZ010000284.1:0-11805 GCA_035547415.1 Bryobacteraceae bacterium
AATCGCCTGCTCCGATGGCGGCGTGAGGATCGACTCGGGCCAGTAGCCCTGATCCAGCACAAATTTCAAATAGATCGGTTTGCCGTTGAGGAGCACTCGCCCGTCGCGCGTTTCAACGGTTCGAAATCCGAAGTACGACCGTACGCGATCCAGTTGCTGGTCGTTGCGCAACACCTCGAGCGTGACGTTATAGAGCTTCGGATCCTCGGGCGACCAGTCGTGGGGGTGCACCACGCGCAGCGAAAGGCTCGCGCGCCCCTGCGCCACGTCCGCCGTGCCGCGCGAGATCTCTGTCTCTCCGTCGAGGATCGACACGCGCACCTGATCGCCGTCCTTCGCCCGGTCGACGATTCCGTCGAAAGTCACCGTTCCGAGCGGGTCCGGCCGGATGTGAATTCGCTCGAGATATGCGGGGCCCGCCGCCTCCAGCCAGACCGGCTGCCAGATGCCCGACGTGCGCGTATAGAAAATGCCTTTGGACTTCGGCTCCCAGTATTGTTTGCCGCGCGGGATGAGCTTGTCCTGCGGCGGGTCCCAGGCTCGCACCGTGATGACGTTCGCGCCGGGTTTCACCAGCGGCGTAACGTCGAACCAGAAAGGCGTGTTGCCGCCTTCATGCGATGCGGCCATCTGGCCGTTCACCCAGACCTCGGCCCGATAGTCCACCGCGCCGAAATGGAGCAGCGTGCGGCGCGTTTTCCACGACTCCGGCAGCGTGACCTCGCGGCGATACCAGATCCACGGATGAAATCCCGTATCGGCAATACCGCTCAGCTTGCTTTCGAAGCAGTACGGGACGACGATGCGCCGGTCGAGGGCGTGAGCGGCGTCGTTCCAGTGCCCGTCCAGGCCCGCATCGGCGTCATCGAAGGCGAATTGCCACTCGCCGTTGAGGGTCATCCAGTCGGTGCGTTCGAACTGGGGCTCGGGAAACTCCGGGCGGGGAACATTCGCGGCGCGGGAAACAAAGGCGCAGGCGAGGGCGATCAGCAGGAAGCGGCGCATGGGTGAAGGAAGACTCATTCTACTGAACATCGGGCGCCCGGGAGAGCGAACCGATTGCGTGATACGCTCGTATTTAAGCAAGAATGCCACTTCAATCGCAGACAGCATCGTCGGCGCAACCCGTTACTCCGCCGGTCAGCGCGTGGATTCTGCCGGTCATCGCAGGCTGGCTCGTACCCGGCGGCGGTCATTTCCTGCTGAAGAAGACCGGACGGGGCGCGTTGATTCTTGCGTCCGTCGTCCTGATGTTCCTCTTCGGACTCTTCATGCGCGGCATGATGTTCACTCCCGAAAAAGGCCCGGACTACCTGACCTCTCTGATTAACTATGGCGGGTTCGTTTGCAATCTTGCCGGCGGGGCTCTTTACATTCTGGCGACGATGTTCGGCTACAACCAGCCGGATACGCCGGGCGATGTCCACGATTACGGGACCAAATTCCTTGTCACGGCGGGTCTTCTGAACATCCTTGCGATGGTGGACGTGTGGGAAATCGCCACCGGGAAGAAGGACTGAATGCCCATCGTCAATCTCTCGCATTTCGAAGCCGCCTTTCTCTTCGCGCTGTTCGCGTCCGTGGTGATGGGAATTACCACGAAAAAGACCAATCAGGAGCGCCTCCACTACGGCGCTTACTGCTTCGCCTGCTTCATCGTCGCGTTGTTCGGCATCGGCTGGGCGATGAAACTCGGCCACGGGTAAACAATCGGCGGCAACAAACGTGCAAAGCGAGCACCGATGCTTGCCCGCGGTGCGTTGATCGCGTTCCTTCTTATCCCTCTGGCCGGGCTTTCCGGTTTTGCCCAACAGCCGTCCGGCGATCAGACGGAAGATTCGCGCGACCGGATTTATTATCCCGGGGACACCGAAAGGGTCAAACCCCTCGCCCGAAAACTGCTTTCCAACATCTGGCTGGATCAGAAAACGATCTGGACCAGCCCTTTCCACGCCGATCGTGAAGAAAAACTGGAGTGGCTGGGTTTCACCGCCGCCACAGCCGCGCTGGTCGTTACCGACCGCCGTACTTCGCACCTGTTCGAGAACAGCAAAGGACAGGTCACCTCGGGAAACTATGTCTCGAAGCTGGGCTCCGCCTACACCGTCCTGCCGGAGGTCGCCGGATTTTACCTCTATGGCGTCTTCACCGATAACGAGAAGGCGCGCGAGACCGGCGTTCTGGGCAGTGAAGCCCTGATCGATGCGCTGATTGTCTCCGAAGTCTTCAAAGTGGCCGTCGGCCGCAATCGCCCCAATGCGCCTTCGAAACCGGGTGACTTCTTTCAGGGCGGAGCGAGTTTCCCGTCCGGGCATTCCATCGAATCCTGGGCGCTGGCTTCGGTGATCGCCCACGAATATCGGAATAAAAAATGGGTCCCCTGGGTAGCCTACGGTCTCGCCGGCGTCGTCGGGAGCGCTCGATTCGCGGCGCGCCAGCATTATGCCTCGGATATTTTCGCCGGCAGCGTAATGGGCTATTTCATTGGCCGCTACGTGGTGAACACGCACGAGGCGCACGCCGGGCATCATCACGGCGTCATCACGCCGATCATGCAGCCCTCCACCCGTACCTTCGGCCTCGGCGTACGGTTCGGTATGTGAGACGCCGGCTACATCGTCTTGGTCAGCCCGCCGTCCATATCGATGAGCGAGCCGTGCAGGTACCGGCCCTGCGGCGACAGAATGAACGCCACGAGCGCGGCCACATCTTCCGGTTCACCGACTTTGGTGACCTTCTCCTCGCGCAGGAAGATCTCCAGCGCCGCGGCGCGATCCACGCCGTGTTCGGCCGCCGTCTGCGCGAGGCGTCGCTCGAATCGCGCTGTTCGCACCGGTCCCGGGTTGATCGCATTCACCTGAACGCCGTCTCGCATTCCGATATCCGCCAGCGCTTTCGTAAATGAGTTCAGCGCCGCATTAACCGAGCCGCCGATGGTGAACTGCGGTCCGGGTGTGCGTCCGCCCGATCCTGCGATATGGATCACGGAACCCGACTGCTTTCGCAAATGCGGCCAGGCCGCGCGGGTCAGCCGGACCGCCCCGAAGAACTTCAGCGCGTACCCGTCGACCCAGTCCTCGTCGGTGAGCGCTTCGAACTCCCCGCGCTTTGTTGCGCCGGCGTTGTTCACCACAACGTCGATCGCGCCAAAAGCCTTTACCGCCTCTTCCACGACGTGCGCGCCCGATTCCGGCAGTCGCAGGTCGAGCGCCACCACATGGGCCTCGCCGATCGATTTCGCCGTCTCCGCGAGCAGTTCGCGATCGCGCGCGCAAAGCACCACGCGCGCTCCTTCCGCCCCCAGCCGGAGAGCGATGGCATGGCCGATGCCCCGGCTTGCCCCGGTCACGATCGCCGTCTTCCCCGCCAATTGCTTCATCGCAGCGCCTCCCGGAGGGCCGACCGGTCTGCATCGGAAATGCCCGAATGGAGGGCAATATCGCCTCTGGTTTTCAGCAGCCGCCGGTAGCGCCCGAAGTACTCGACAATGTCGCCGCCATAACGAAAGCTGTACATGATGTCGGCGAATGCCGCAGTATGGGCAAGACCCAGCGCGTGTCCGCTCTCGTGCAGGCAGGTCAGGTACACGATGGCGTCGCGGAAGAGTCGGTCCGACCGCGTCGCGGTATCGATATCCCGTCCCAGCGCGCGCGTATCCGGCAGCACATAGATCACCGCGCCGCGTTTGCCGTCGACGATCTTCGGTTCTGTTTCGCCGTACAGACTCGAGACGCCGTTGGCCCAGTGAATCAGCAGCCGCGCGTGCGCTTCGCCTTCGCTCTTCCGAAACCGGACCGCGCCGTTCGATTCCCGCTGCCACGTCTCGAGCGCCCATTGGCCGAGTTCCGGGTCGCCGGTCTCACAGCCAGTGGCCCTGGTGGCTTCGGGCGGGCAGGGATCAATCCAGAAAGTCCACTCATCGGCCGCGGGCAGCGCGCCGCTCAGCACGATGAAGCAACAGGCGAGACGGAAGAGCACGGGCCTATTGTAAAGTGTGCGGTCTGTAAGATAGACCCATGAACCGCCGCAAAGCGATCGGCACGATCGCGGCGGCTTCTCCGCTTCTCGCCGCGGAGTCGCCCGCCAGACGCCAGTATTTCGAACTCCGTTACTATCAGCTTCGCAACGGCTATTCGAAGCAGACATTGCCCGCGAAGCCCGCCGGCATGGGCCACATCGGAGTCTTCAGTCCCGTGATCGCCGAGCAAAGCCCGTTCGTGCTGATGCTGATTCCTCACCAGTCGTTCGCCGACGCGGAAAACGCCCCGGACTTCAATCTGGATTACGTCCGGTACGAGCGCACGTTACTGCGCGCATTCAGCGGGATGCCGCAACTGAAGCCCCCTCCGGCGTCGAAGGGCGGACATATCTTCGAACTGCGCACGTACGAATCGAACAGCGCATCAACCCTGCAAAAGAAAATCGAGATGTTTAACAACGGCGAGATGCAGATCTTCCAGCGCCTCGGCATGAACCCCGTCTTCTTCGGAGAAGCGCTCGTCGGCAGCAAACTCCCTCACCTGACTTACATGCTGGCGTACGACGATCTCGCGGCGCGCGACCGCGTGTGGAAGGCATTCGGGTCCGACCCCGCCTGGCAGAAGCTTCGATCCGCGCCAGGGCTTTCCGACAACGATATCGTTTCCAACATCAGCAATATGATCCTGCGCCCCGCGTCCATTTCTGATATACGTTAACGGAATAACTATGGACCGACGTCATTTCTTCCAGACCGCGGGCGGCGCGGTCGCCCTTGCGGAAGCCGCCCTCGCCCAGAGACCCGCCAGCCTCGCGCCGGCTGCCGCCATGCCGAAGAAGAAGGCGACGATGCACGTGGGCACCCAGCACTCCGATAAGGACGAAGTGCTGAGCGTGATGTCTTCGCTCGGCGTGAACCACATCTGCAGCGGCGAGGTTTCGCCCACGCTGGACGAGAAGTGGTCCGTGGACGGGCTGTCGCGGCTGCGTGAGCGGGTAGAGAAACACGGAATCAAACTCGAGATGGTTCCGGTGCCGCTGCCTTCGGCCATCATCGGGAAAGCTCCGATGGCGGCGATCATGCTCGGCCAGAGCCCGGAACGCGACCGGCAGATCGAACAGGTCCAGCAGATGATCCGGAACTGCGCCAAAGCGGGCATTCCGGCCGTGAAATACAACATGAGCATTCTCGGCGTGGTTCGGATCGGCCGCACGCCGGGGCGCGGCGAAAGCACGTACAGCACCTGGAATTACAAGCAGGCGCCCGACAAGGAAAAACTCACGGAAGCGGGGCCTGTGAGCGCCGACGCCTACTGGGAACGGATCGACTACTTTCTCTCGCGCGTTGTGCCCGTCGCGACCGAAGAAAAGATCCGCATGGCGTGTCATCCGCACGACCCAGGCATGCCGGAACCGGAAGGCTATCGGGGAGTCCACACGGTGCTCGGGAGTCCCGCGGGACTGAAGAAGTTCGTCGCCATGCACGAAAGCCCGTATCACGGCCTCAACTTCTGCCAGGGAACCGTTTCGGAGATGCTGAAGGACCCGAACCGGGAAATTCACGACGTGATTCGTTACTTCGGTACGCGGAAGAAGATCTTCAACGTCCACTTCCGCAATATTCACGGCGGGTTCAGCGATTTCCAGGAGACGTTCCCCGATGCCGGCAGCGTCAATATGATCGACGCCATCCGAACGTACCAGGAAGTCGGCTATCCCTATATGGTGATGCCGGACCACGTTCCCGTGATCCCCGGCGATAAGGGCGGCGCCCAGGCGTTTGCCTTCGCGTTTGGGTACATCCAGGCGCTGATCCAGATGCTGGGCTGATCCGGCGGGAGTCCTGGCAGGCCGCTCCTTGCGGTGGCCTGCCGGCCTATTTCGCCGGCTTCTCCGCCATCGCCTTCCACGCTTCCTCGTCATGCCCGATGCTGATGCGGTTGGCCGCGCGCACGAGCGGTAAACGCAGCAGCAGCGGCTCTTTCTCGATCCGGCCCATGATCTCCGCGTCGGAAAGCTTCATGTATTTCAGGCCCCCGTCGACATATGCCTTCGCTTCGGTGTCCAGCAGACCGGTCCACCCGAACCGTTCGACGAATCTTCGGATCTCGCCCGCGCTGATCGCCTTCTTTTTCAGATCCACCATCTGAATTGCGACGCGGCGCTCTTTGAAAAAGCGCTCGGCGGCGCGCGTCGCCTGCGAATTTTTCACTCCGAAGATCTGAACGTTGGACATGTTTCTATGATTCTCACAAGACCTTGCGAACAGGGAAATTACCCGGATTCGTTTCTCCGGCGCATGTTATTCTGAAGGCGGCTCAGCGCTGGATCGATGCGGCTTCACACAGTAGCACTGGTGGCTTTGCTGGGCGTGGCGGCCGGCAGTCTGGTGGTTGCGCAAAAGCCCTTCAAAGAATATCCCGCCATTGAGTACGAAAGCTTTCCACTGCCGCCGGACTGGGGGCAGAAGACCGAGTGGACCCGCGCCCGCCTGCGCTACCCCGATATCTACGGTTACCCCTTCCGCTCGCTCGTCATGAACGATGGCCGCGAGTTCCCCGGCTACTGGACGATGGATTATCCACGCTCGGACCGGCATCTTCTCGAAGGCGTTCGCCGCCTGACGAGGATCCAGTCGCGTTCCGTCGAACAGGTGGTCTCGCTCGACGGGACGAGCGAGGTCTACAACTGGCCCGTGATGTACGCGGTCGAAGTGGGTCACATGCTGTTGCCGGACGATCAGGCGGCGCAACTGCGCGAATACCTGCTCCGCGGCGGTTTTCTGATGGTCGACGATTTCCACGGCGACCGCGAGTGGGCAATCTTCGACGCCAGCATGAGGAAGGTCTTCCCGGACAGGCAGATCGTGGACATCGAGAACTCCGACCCGATCTTCCATACGATCTACGACCTTTCAGACCGTTTCCAGGTACCCGGCGCGCAGTACTTCGAAAGCGGTCTGACTTACGAGTCCGGAATGGGCGGCAACTTCAACGCGGGTAAGACGCCGCACTGGAGAGGCATCTACGACGACAAAGGCCGCGTGATGGTCGCGATCTGTCACAACATGGATCTCGGCGACGCGTGGGAACACTCCGATGAAGCCGCCTACAAGGAAAAATGGGCTTCCCTCGCCTACCGCCTCGCGATGAATTACTTCATCTACGACCTCACGCACTAACCTTTGTGGGGCCAGGGCTTCCGCGCGGCGCCGAATCTTCCTCTTTTGTTCACTGTTTCCACTCCCGCAACGCCGGCGACAGCGCGGCGCAGACCGCCACCACAACAATCGTCGCCATGCCGCCGCCCCATACGCTGGTCACAGGCCCCAGCCATGCCGCCGTCCAGCCCGACTCCACCGCGCCCAGCTGATTCGAACAGTTGATGAAAATGTTGTTCACCGCCAGCACGCGTCCGCGCACATGATCCGGCGTCCTGGTCTGGACCAGCGAATGCCGCAGCACCACGCTCACGTTATCGAACGCGCCGGTCACAACCAGCATCGCCAGCGACAGCCAGAGATTCCGCGACAGCCCGAACGCAATCGTCGCGGCGCCGAAGCCGACCACGGTGAAGATCAATGCCCGGCCCGCACGATGGATCTTCGGCGAATGCGCCAGCGTGAGCGCCATCAGCACCGCGCCCACTGATGGCGCGGCCCGCAGCCAGCCCAGCGCCCGCGGACCCGCATGAAGAATATCCACCGCGAAAATCGGCAGAAGCGCCGTGGCGCCGCCGAACAACACCGCGAACATATCGAGCGAAACGGCCGAGAGGATCAGCCTGTTGTCGCGCAGAAACCGCAGCCCGTCCAGCAGGGAAGACGCATTCCGGCCGGTGGCAACGGCGCGCTGCGGCGTTCGACTGCGCAGCGACGCGAAGCAGAAGAGCGTCAATAACGCACAGCCGATTTGCAGCGCATATACCGTTCGGCTGCCCGCCGTCGCAAGCAGGAGTCCGGCCAGCGCGGGCCCTCCCACGTTCGCAATTTCCTGCGCACTGCTGTTCCACGTAATCGCGTTGCTCAGCGCTTCCACCGGAACAATCTGCGGCAGCATCGCGCCGCGGGCGGGAGCCTGGAAAGTTCGCGCGAGCGCGGTCAGCAGCAGGCATCCATAGATCAGGAACACCGAATGGTAGCCGAACAGAAGCAACACCGAAGCGGCGACGTAAATCGCCTGCGTCGCCACCATGATGCGGGCGCGGTCATACCGGTCCGCAATATGCCCGGCGAACAGCGAGAACAGCAGGAACGGCGCCACCTGCACGAAGCCCACATTGCCAAGCACCAGCGGCGAGCGCGTCTCGAGATACAGGTCCCAACTGACGGCAACCGAGAGCATCTGGAGTCCCAGGTTCGAAAGGAACGCGCCGCACAACAGAAACCGGTAGTCGCGCAGGCGGAACGACGAGTAAGCGTCCAACTTAGAGCTTACCGGTGAGCGCTTCGGCCATCTCGAGCAGTTTCACCACGGTATTCCAGTTGCGGCCCGTGGACGGGATCTTCAGCGCCCTTGCAACAGCCGCGAGGGAGAGCTTCGGACGCGCCATGCCGTTCGGGAAATAGATATACATCTCGCGGCCGTCCAGCCGGAGTTCTTCGGGCTGCGCCGGAATCCCGAGAACCTTTTTCCGCGCATCCTCATCCGGCTCGCGGGAAAGAAACGTCACCAGGAACTTACTCGGCTCGATCCCGGACCGCTCCGCAAACGGATTCCGCGCCACCACCCTCCTCATTTCGTCGGGCGTCCGCAGAATAACCGTCGACGAAAAGCCGAAGCGCTGCTCGATTTCCGCCTCGATCTTCGCCGCCACGCCCGCAAGACTTCGCGCCCGCGTCCGGAAGACGATGTTTCCGCTCTGCACGTAAGTCTGCACATCCAGTAATCCGAGCGATTCATACAACTCCCGGAGAGCATCCATCTTGACGCGCTTGTAAGGCCCGAGATTGACGCCGCGAAGCATCGAGACGGCCGTGGTCATATAAGCTACAGCATAGACATATACGATCATCGACCGGGGGAGTCGCCACTTGAACGAACTCGTCACACTTTCGCGCCGCGAAGACATCGCCGTCATTACCATTGACAATCCACCTGTGAACGCGCTGAGCCCCGGCGTTCCCGAAGGGCTTCTTGCTTCAGTTCAAACCGCCGCCGCCGACCCGCAGGTCAAAGCCGTCGTTGTCATCGGAGCAGGCGCCACGTTTATCGCGGGAGCCGATATCCGCGAGTTTTCAAAAATCGTCTCGGGCGAACGGCCTCCGCTGGATCTTGCGGTGGTCATCCGGAAGATCGAAGACTGTCCCAAACCCGTCGTGATGGCGCTGCACGGCACGGCATTCGGCGGCGGCCTCGAAGTGGCGATGGGCGGACATTACCGCGTGATCGCTCCCACTGGCCAGGTTGGCCAGCCGGAGGTCAAAATCGGACTGATCCCCGGCGCCGCCGGAACGCAACGCCTGCCGCGTCTTGCCGGAGCCGAAATCGCGGTCGAGATGTGCGCCCTGGGCGAGCCGGTCGGGGCTGGGCAGGCCCTTGAATACGGCATTGTCGATCGCATCGTCGAAGGCGACCTGCTCGCCGGCGCGATCGCCTTCGCCCGCGAAGTCGCCGGTCAGCCGTTCACGAAGGTCCGCGACCGCCGGCAGAAGATTTTGTCCGTTTCACCCGCCGTCTTCTCCGAAGCGAAGGACCGCGTCCGTAAACTCCGCCGTGGCATCACCGCCTGCCTCGACGCCATTGACGCGGTCGAAGCCGCTACTCGCCTGCCCTTCGACGAAGGCTGCGCGGTCGAACGGGAGATCTTCGAGCGCTGCCTTCATTCCCGGCAATCGAAGGCTCTGATCCATGCGTTCTTCGGCGAGCGCACCGTCGCGAAGATTCCGGACATTCCCAAAGAAACGCGCGTGTATGACATCCGCCGCGCCGCAGTGATCGGAGCAGGCACCATGGGCGGCGGCATCGCGATGAACTACGCCAACGCCGGGATTCCGGTCATCCTGAAAGAGACCACGCAGGAAGCCCTCGATCGCGGCGTCGCGACCATCCGGAAGAACTACGCGAACTCCGTCAAACGCGGACGCTTCACCCAAGGCGTGATGGACCAGCGCATGTCGCTCATCACGCCCCAACTCTCCTACGACGGGTTCGATTCGGTGGACATCGTCGTCGAAGCCGTGTTCGAGAATATGGCGCTCAAGAAGGCTGTGTTCGGCGAAATCGACCGGATCGCCCGACCGGACTGCATTCTCGCGACAAACACCTCCACGCTCGACATCGATGAGATCGCCTCCGTCACCCACCGCCCGGAGATGGTGGTCGGTCACCACTTCTTCAGTCCCGCCAATGTGATGCGGTTGCTGGAGGTCGTGCGCGGCAGGACCACCGGCAGGGAAGTTCTGGCCACCTCGATGGCCCTCGGGAAAAAGCTGCGGAAAGTCGCGGTCCTTGCCGGCAACTGCCGCGGATTTATCGGTAACCGCATGATTCACCCGTATCTGCGCGAGGCCGAGTTTCTGGTGGAAGAAGGCGCCTCGGTCGAACAGGTGAATGACGCCCTGTACGAGTTCGGCATGGCGATGGGCCCTCTTGCCATGGAAGATCTGGCCGGCATCGACGTCGGCTGGCGCATCCGGCAGGAATCCCGGCATCTTGAACCGCCCGGTGTTCGACAGCCGCTCATCGGCGACCGCCTGTATGAACTCGGCCGCTACGGCCAGAAGACGCGGCGTGGCTGGTCGATCTATGGCGAAGATCGAAAGCCGTCCGCGGATCCGGAACTCGCTGCGCTGATCGGGCAGACCGCGCATCACGCCGGCATCGCCCGCCGCCCGATTTCGAACGACGAGATTGTCGATCGATGCGTCTATGCGCTGGTCAATGAAGGCGCGCGCCTGCTCGAAGAAGGCATTGCGCTCCGTGCGGTCGATATCGACATCGTCTATCTGAACGGCTACGGCTTCCCCGCGTGGCGGGGCGGGCCAATGTTCTATGCCGACAGCGTCGGCCTCGATAAGGTACTGGCCCGGATCGAGGAATTCGAAGAACAGCACGGACCGGAACTGTGGTCGCCCGCGCCGCTGCTTCGCCGGCTGGCCGAAACCGGCAAAACGTTCAATGCCTGACGGATCGCGACGTTACACTGAAGATTCCGTTATGCGTGTCGCCGGCCTCATTCTGACACTCGGTCTTTGCCTCCTTTCCGCGCAGACCTCGGTCATCGTGTACCAGGCGCAGATGGGGGCGATGGCCGGCGACCTCAACTTTACTCGCCAGTTCCTGGCGAAGGTCCGCAACGCGATCGGCGTCACACCCGAATACATCGAAGCGCTCTCCTGACTGGGCCGCGGCGAACTCAACGCGAAGAACTTCGCCGGCGCCGAACAGAATGCGGCCGAAGTCCGAAAACTGTCTCTGGAACGTCTCGGCGTGCGACGTCTCGATTCCGATCCGCGCCTCGCGAACGCGCTCGGAGCATCGATCGAAGTGCAGGCGCAGGCGGCCGTGGCGCAGAAGCGGCGGGATGAAGCTGTGCTCTTCCTGCGCGAGGAACTGAAGCGCTGGCATGACACATCCATTCGTCCGCGAATCCAGAAAAATCTGAACCTTCTCACGCTCGAAGGCAAGCCCGCCCCGCCACTCGACGTAGCCCATGCTCTCACCGGGAGCAAACTCGAGACGCTCGCCCAGCACCGCGGCCATCCCGTCCTGCTCTTCTTCTGGGCGCACTGGTGCAGCGACTGCAAGAACGAGATCCAGGTGATCGCCCGGCTCGAACAGGCGTACCGCTCGCGAGGCCTCATCGTGATCGCGCCCACGCAGCACT
>DASZUZ010000285.1:0-6746 GCA_035547415.1 Bryobacteraceae bacterium
CGCGCTGCTCTGCGCTTATCGCCAGGTCAGTGGTTCCTGCGCAGCACCCAGGTCGTCATCGACCGCTGATTCTGCACAACCGTAGTCTTCAGCGGGTCCGCGAGACGACCGCCCAGGCGTTGCGTCAGATCGGTCAGGAACGCCTCGTCAACAAGATATCGCTCGGAACCATCGGGCAGCAGGCAGCGGCGACCGGCGATACGGGTGATCTGGTGTTCGATTCCGATCGACGATGCGAGGCGGCAGAAGAACAGTCCGCCCGGTTTCAGGACTCGCCAGGTCCCCTGCAACATGGCGCGGAAGTGGTCGTCGTCGTGCGCGAAGTGGAGGACGGCGCTGCTGAGCACGAGATCGACGGAGGCGTCCGGGAAGGACGTCTGCTCGACAGGCTCGAGTCGAAAGTTGCTGGCGGGAAGATGCGGCGCAAGTGCCGCGGCGAGGCGGCGGGTGGCGGAAATCGCCTGCTGATCGGAATCGGCGGCGAATATCTCGTATTGTTCCTGCTCGGCCATTCGCAGAAAATAAATGAGATTGCGGCCGGCGCCGCATCCCGCGTCGAGGATCCGCATGCCCGGAGTCACGCGACCGCGCAGGAGCTGGTCAAAGAGATAGATATCGATAGGGCCGAGTTGTTCCTGGAGCGAAAGCATGGGGCTCGACATCGGATGCGGCGAAACGTTTGGCAAGATCTTCAATTCCGGAGCCGTGTCGTCAACAACGCGTTGAATGCTCCGATTCCCTGTTCATCGCGCTTATAGAAAATCCATTGCTTGATGCGCTTGCCCTGGATGAATCCGGCGCGGCTCAGGATCTGCAGATGCTCGCTCGCAGTGGGCTGGCTCACGCCGAGTTTCTCCGCGATGAGAAGACCACAGACGCCGTCGTTCACCAGATCGCCATCCACCTGAGGACGGAAATGCAGTACCGGATCCTTCAGCCAGTCGAGGATTTCCAGTCGACGCTCGTTCGCCAGAGCACGAAGCGCAAGCTCAAGGTCCATATATAGACAATTAGCGAATCGCCTAAGTATACTACGGAAATCTGTTCCCCAGAGCGGCAACCACGATGTCCAACAGTTCTGACCCGAATCTGAGATACCACGCTGTTAACGTTGTCCCTCGCCGCGCTTTGGAATCGATTGCCCCGTCGTTATTCTCCGATCGCCCGAATCCGGAAGACGCCTTTATGAAGCGCATCGCGCGCAGCCTGAACCTTTCGGACACGGTCTTTGTCTTACTGGCGGGCGAACTGGGGTACGCTGCCCGATTACGGATCTTCACACTCGCCCGCGGGCACTTCCCTTCGGTGTCGCATGCTACGATGCGGCTGAACGCGGGGGCGACATGCCAGCGGTGACACCGGTGCTTCCTGAAAGTGCCATCCCGAAATCGAGCATTCTGGAGCAACTGGAACGAATTCTGGCGAGCGGCGCTTTTGCCCAGTCGGAGCGGATGTGCCGATTCCTGCGCCTCGTCGTGGAATACTCCCTCGAAAACCGCGGCGTGGAACTGAAGGAGTATCTGATCGGGCTCCGCGTGTTCGACCGGAAGAGTTCTTTCGATCCGCGTGTGGACCCGATCGTCCGGGTGGAAGCGCGACGACTGCGATCCAAACTTCAGCAGTTCTACGAACGTGACGGGTCCGAGGACGACATCCGGATCGAACTGCCGAAGGGAAACTACGCCGCGCAGTTTTCAAGACGCGAGGCGGAAGCGCCGGAAATCCCGGCACGTCCCGGCGAAGCAGCGATTGCGGTGATTCCGTTCGCAAACCTGACCCCGGAAGAGGAAAACGACTATTTCAGCGACGGATTGACTCAGGAGCTGATTCTCGGCCTGACGCGCGTCCCCGGACTGCGCGTCGTGGCCTGGACTTCCGCCGCGCAACTTCGCGGAGAGCACGATTTTCAGGCAATCGGGAAGCGTCTGAACGTGGGGGCGGTGCTGACCGGCAGCGTGCGGAAAGCCGGGAATCGCGTGCGGGTTACGGCGCAACTGATCGACACCGCGAACAGCAGCTATCTGTGGAGCGAGGCTTATGACCGCGAGTTGCGGAACCTGCTGCAGATCCAGGATGAAATCTCGCGCGCCATCGTCGCGACGTTGCGAATCCGACTGGCGGACCGGCTTCCGTTTCCCGCGATCCGCCGCGCGGCGTGGAACTTCGAAGCGCACAATCTGTATCTGAAGGGACGGTTCGAATGGAACCAAAGAACGCCCGAGCGGTTACGCGGCAGTGTCGGGCTCTTCCAGCAATCCATCGAACTCGAACCCGAATTCGCGCTCGGCTGGGCGGGTCTGGCGGACGCGTACACGCTTCTCGCCGATTATGGCGTTACAAGCAGCGAAGAAAGCATGCCGAAGGCGAAACATGCCGCGCTGCGCGCGCTCGAACTGGAACCCTCGCTCGGAGAAGCATGGGCTTCTCTCGCGCTGGTGCTCGGACTCTACGAGTGGGATCGCGATGAAGCCGAGGAGTGCTACCTCAAAGGGATCAGTCTCAATCCGGGATATTCGACGGTTCATCACTGGTACAGCGTCGATCATCTGGTCGTTCTGGGCCGGTTCGATGAAGCGGAAGCCGAAATCCGGCGCTCGCGAATGCTCGACCCCTGGTCGACGATCATTATTGAAGGCGATGCGTTCATCCAGATGCTGCGCGGACGTTATGACGAAGCGATCCGATTGTACGGAGAAGCGCTGGCGATCGATCCGAAGTTTTACAAGTCGTGGACATCGACCGGGCGCGCGCTGATTCAGAAGGGCCAGTATGAGGAAGGGATCCGAATGCTGGAAAAAGGGCGCGCGCTGGTCGGCGATGTACCCAATATCCTCGGCGCGCTCGGACAGGCCCACGCGCTGAACGGCAATGCAGACAAAGCCAGAGAGATTCTTCAGGAACTGCGAAGCCCGTCGCGGGAAGGGATCGTGCCGTTCACATGCATGGCGATCGTGCACCTTGGCCTGGGAGAAACGGACCAGGCGCTCGACGCTCTCGAAAGAGCATGCGAGCGCCGGGAGACGCCACTGAACGGACTGAAAGTGCATCCCGTCTACGACGGCCTGCGGGGCCATCCTCGTTTCGAGGCGCTGCTCCGCAGGGTCCGCCTGGCGTAGTTCAGTTGACTTCGGGTCGTTTCGCGGTATCCGTTATCCGGGCCGTGCGGCGACGTTGAGCAGGGTCGACTGAATCGAGCCGCGCGAGCTGCGTGACCACGTCCGGGTGTTCCGGTCCGAGAGACGCGGTCAGAATGGCGAGGCTGCGCCGGTAAAGACGACTTGCTTCCGACCGTCTTCCCTGCTCCGCGTCATAGGCCGCGAGGTTCCCGAGTGTCCGGGCGTAGTCGGGATGATTCTCGCCGACGCTGTTCGCCAGAATGGCCAATGCGCGTGTGTAGAGCGGTTCGACCTCCACGTAGCGCGAGCGGAAACGAAGCACCTGCGCGAGACCGTTGAGACTGACGGCGAGTGCGGGGTGCCGGGGTCCAAGCGCCTTTTCGACAACCGCGACGGAGCGTCGAGCGCAGGTTTCGGCTTCGGGGTACCTCCGCATCGCGGTGTAGAGCTCCGCCAGATTGTTCAGGGTGATTCCGACGACGCCGCTCGAGGGACCCTGTTTCGTTTCGCGGATGGCAAGCGCGCGGAGAAGGTACGATTCGGCCTCGTCGAGGCGACCCGTGGCCCGATCGATGGCGGCCAGGATCGCCAGGCAATCCGCGTAATAATAATCCTCGGGACCCGTTGTCTCATCCAGCAGAGAGAGCGCGCGCCGCGCATTGCTTTCGGCTTCGGCGAAGCGACCTTCGCTGCGGTAAAGTTCGGCCACGTTGTACAAGGTCACAGCGTACTGCTGGCTGCCAGCGCCGCGGGTCGCCGCCAGTGTCTCGAGCGCGCGGCGGTACAGCGGCTCGGCCTCCTTGTAGCGGCCCTGTGCGCGATCGAGCGCCGCAAGGTTATTCGCCACCAGAGCGGATAATTCGTCGCCGGGATTCAGCAGGTCGAGTGCTTTGCGGTACAGAGCTTCAGCCTCGGCGTAACGGCCGGCCGCATGATAGAGCGAGGCAAGATTGTTCAGACTTTCGGCATAGCGGCGGTTCGCCGGGAAACAATTTTCCGGCTTCTGAGAGAGCATCCTCATAAGCGCGCTCGGCCGCCGGGAAATTTCCCGTTTCGCGGAGCCGGTTGGCCGCGAGAGTTCGTTCACGCCACAATGTCTGGCCGTTGGCCACAAGCGCGGCGGCCAGAAACAGCAACGAGACGAGGGGAGATCGCAAGGTGGACATGGTGTGTTTTCCTGTTGTCAGTCTCCGGCCTTTGGCGGCAATGGAACAGGTAGAAACGGGTTAGCTTACGGTGCGGTCTTACGGTAAGAAACACCGGAAATTTCCCGGCGCTTCATCCGGCAGTAACCGATCACCGTTTAAGATAGTGAGTCCGGCCGAGTCCGCCGCCGCGGCTTTCGGCCCCATCACGATGCCAACACGAAATCAGCCCGATCCCTCGAACGCTTCGGCCAGACCGACCCGCCGCCGCCTTTTCACGGGCGCGGCGCGAGCGGCCGCGGCAGCCGCCGCCGCGACCCTGATGCCTCCCAACGTACAGCGGATGCTGGCGCAGCAGATGGCGCGGAGTTCGGCGCGAGACATTAAACATGTCGTGATCCTGATGCAGGAAAACCGCTCGTTCGATCACTACTTCGGAACCATGGCCGGAGTGCGAGGCTTCGCGGATCCGGACGCGATGCGGCTTCCAAACGGGAAATCCGTCTTCTATCAGCCGGACTCCGAAAATCCGAAGGGATATCTGCTGCCCTTTCATCTGGACACGCACGCCAGCAGCGCGCAGAAGATTCCCTCGACGAGTCATGCCTGGGCCGTGCAGCACGAAGCGTGGAACGGCGGGCGGATGGACCAGTGGCTACAGGCCCATCGCAAAGCGGACGGAGTGAAGGCGCCCTATGTGATGGGTTATTACGAGAGGGCGGACATCCCGTTTCAATTCGCGCTCGCGGAGGCGTTTACCATCTGCGACGCGTACTACTGTTCCCTCATGGGACCGACCTGGCCGAACCGGATGTATCTGATGACGGGAACCATCGACCCGGACGGACTCAATGGCGGCCCCATCTTGAACAATAAAGCGCCGGTCGGCGGGTATACATGGATGACGTACCCCGAACGTCTGGAAAAAGCGGGCGTCAGCTGGAAGGTTTACCAGCAGAAAGATAATTACGGCTGCAACATGCTGTCCACCTTCCGGACGTTTCAGCAGGCGGACCCGGCATCCTCGTTGTACAGGAAAGGAATGCAGGCCGATCCGGAAGGCCAGTTCGAATACGACGCCATGCACGACAAGCTTCCAGCCGTGTCCTGGATCATTCCAACCAGCTTTCAGTCTGAGCATCCGGATTACATGCCGGCCGATGGAGCGGCATTCATCGCCAGCAAGATCGACGCAATCGCAGCGAACCCGGACGTGTGGGCGAAAACCGTTTTCATTCTCAACTACGACGAAAACGATGGCCTGTTCGACCATGTGGCCCCGCCGGTCCCTCCCGCCGGCACTCCTCATGAGTTCGTGGGTGGACTGCCCATAGGCGGTGGCTTCCGGGTTCCCTGTATCCTCGTTTCTCCGTGGACAGCAGGAGGCTGGGTATGCAGCCAGCCTTTCGACCATACCTCGGTTCTTCAGTTTCTGGAGCAGTTCACCGGCGTACGTGAGCCGAATATCAGCGACTGGCGCAGACAGACTTTCGGCGACCTGCATTCCGCCTTCCGTTTCGGACAGCCGGGAACCAGACCGCCGGTACTCCCGGACACCAGCGGCATTCTCAGCCTGGCGCGGTACGGAGCGGCGAACCTGCCAAAGCCGGTTTTACCCGCTGATAATCAGGAGTTTCCGAAGCAGGAGAAAGGCAACCGAAATCGGGTCCGGATCAAGCGCGATTCATAACGGCAATTCCTGACGCTGCGGCCGCTTCATATACTCCGAATATGCAGGAAGGCAGGCCGAGCCGGACAGCGCTGGCTGCCGCGGCTCATCGCGCCGCCCATCAGGTACTCGAACAGGGCCGCATCTTCACAGACCCGCTGGCTCTGCCGAGTCTGGGCGAAGATGCCGGGGCCGTCCTGCAGTGGGCTGAGGAACGCCCCTCGCGACGAAGAATGCGCCTCTTTATCGCGGCAAGGGCGCGGTTCGCGGAAGACAGTCTGTCGGCCGCGCTCGAACGTGGGGTCCGGCAGTTAGTGGTCATTGGCGCGGGGCTCGACACCTTTGCCTGTCGCAGTCCGCTGCGGAACCGGCTACGCATCTTCGAAGTCGATCATCCCGCGACGCAGGCATGGAAACAGGAGCGTCTGAAGGACGCGGGCATCGCGCTGCCCGATTCTTTGACCTTCGTGCCGGTCGATTTCGAACGCGAGAGTCTGGCCGGCAGCCTTGCCGCGGCCGGCTTCCAGACGAAAGATGCGACCTTCTTCACCTGGCTTGGCGTTGTCCCCTACCTGAGCGAGCAATCGGTGTGGTCGACGCTCGGTTTCATCGCAAGCCTGGAGCATGGCGCGCACGTTGTATTCGACTACGGCAATCCCCCGGATACTCTCGCACCGGAATTCAGAGCGTGGCACGACCGGCGGGCAGCCCACGTGGCCGAACTGGGCGAAGCCTGGGTGAGCTATTTCGAAACGGACGCGCTGCGCTCCCGGCTCGCGGAGACCGGGTTCAGCGAAATCGAAGATCTCGGCCCCA
>DASZUZ010000286.1:0-1718 GCA_035547415.1 Bryobacteraceae bacterium
CCGGCGCGGAGGCCAGAGCGACAGACGCCGCGCTGATGAATTCACGTCGTGTTGTCATGTGATCGATCGGTCCTCAGTCTAACAGGGGCGCGCGGAAAGACTTCTCCCGGAACTGTGCGATTTCAGGCTGCGGCAAACAACATTTTCCGGAAACTCTGATAGAATCGCCTGCCAACAAGGAGACATAGCGAGGGATATGATCTCGATTTCCAGGCTGCTCCCGGTCTTTGCGGCGGCTTGCTTCAGCGCCGCTTTGCTGACAGCTCAATTCGATTCCGGACAGGTCTCCGGTTTCGTGCGCGACGCGTCCGGCGCGACCGTCCCCAATGCGGCCGTCACGGCGACAAACGAAGGTACCCGCGAGACCCGCAAGACGACTTCCAACGCCGAAGGTTATTACGTCTTCCCGCAGTTGATCGTTGGTTCGTGGTCGGTATCGGTCGAGGCATCCGGCTTTAAGCGATACGTGAAAACCGGCATCGTTCTCAATGCGGAAAGCAAAGTCAGCGTGGATGTGGATCTCAGCGTGGGAGCCATCAGCGACTCCGTCCAGGTCAGCGCCTCCACCGCCGAAGTGCAGACCGACAGCGCGCAGGTGGCGAGCGCCATCGAGACAAAACAGATTCAGAACCTCACCCTCAACGGGCGCAACCCGATCTACCTCGCGGCCCTCACTCCAGGTGTGGTCGGCGGACAGGGCATTGGAACCTTCGACCCCGACAGCGTCAGCAACGGGAGTTTCAACATCAACGGCGGCCGCCCCGATGAATACGTGGTTGCCATCGATGGAGCCGTCGCGACGCGCACCCGGTCATCCGGTTCCATGCTGGGCGCGCTGGACGTCGATACGGTTCAGGAAGTTCAGGTGCTGACCGCCGATTATTCGGCCGAATATGGCCGGTCATCGGCCGGTCAGATTCGCTTCGTGACAAAGAGCGGCACGCGTGACCTTCATGGCGACCTTGTCGAGAACTTTCGGAACTCCGCGCTCGATGCGAACACCTGGCTGCGCAATCACAGCCCGGATCCGAAGACATCCGGCGGAGCCGCGCCCTACCGCTTCAATCAGTATGGTTTCGACGTGGGCGGACCTGTTTTCATCCCCCGGCATTTAAACGCGGATCGGAACAAGCTCTTTTTCTTCTGGGCCGAAGAATGGACCAAACGGCGGTATGAGACGACCAACACGGGAACAGTTCCGAGCGCGGCGATGCGCAACGGCGACTTCAGCGAGTTGCTGATCGCCAGCAATCCCTTCTTCAAAAAGGTTCGGGTCATCAACGACCCCACAACCAGCGCTCCGTTCGCCGGCAACGTCATTCCCGTGTCGCGTATCAGTCACAACGGACAGGCGCTGCTCAACGTCTTTCCGCTGCCGGTAGCCGGCTTTCAACAGGGGACAACCAACTGGATCGGCTCGAAATCAACCCATTCCGATCTGCGCAAGGACACGTTCAAATTCGATTACCTGATCAATGAGAAGGAGCATTTCTCCATCCGTGGCGGCTATGATCCCTGGCACTTCAATGCTCCCTTCGAAGACACCTTCGGAAGAATGGAAGAGATCTGGTCCCGTCCCAATCGCGTTGGCGCGGTCAGCCTGACCAGCACGTTTTCTCCGACCTTCATCAACGAGTTCACGTGTTCCGCGAACTCGGACGGCAAGGGCGATATCGGATTCGGAAGTTACTGTACGGCGTGCATGCGAAGCACTTATG
>DASZUZ010000287.1:0-4867 GCA_035547415.1 Bryobacteraceae bacterium
ACCTTCGATCCGCGCTGGAATGCCGCGCTCTCCTCGATTGCCTGGTCGGTTCTGGCGGTCGGGGCAGTAGTCGCCGCCAATACCTACTACAACAGGCCGCCGGAGCCGAGTGCCCGGCACAAGAGCGTCAGAGCGACCCCCGGCGCGCTGATTGCCGATTCGACGGTAAAATCCGGGCAGAAGCAGGCTGTTCCGGCACCGACGGTGAGCCAACCGGCGGCCCCTCGGACCGAAGGTTGGCCCGCGGCGGTCGAGGAACCCGCCGCCGGGTCTCATCCGGTTAAGGTCACACTCACGGCGCGCGAGGCTTCCTGGGTCCAGATCACGGCGGATGGAAAGCCTGCATTCACAGGTACATTGCAACCGAACGATCAGCAGAATGTTTCCGCCGACGACACTGTCAAGGTGGTGACAGGTAACGCGGGCGGCGTGGAGATTTCTTTGAACGGCAAGCCGATCGATCCACTTGGCCCCTCGGGGCAGGTCAGAACGGTCAGGCTGACGGCGGAAGGTCCGCAGTTCGTCGCGAAAGTTCCCCCGTCGACGTCCGATCCGCTCTAGCCGCTTCCCTGGCATTTCGCCGCGCCCGGAGCGCTTCGCGTTTCTCGGCTATCAGAGCGCGGCGGCGCTGCCGTTCGGCCATCAGCAGTTCGGCGCGCCGTCTCTGTTTCACGCCGACGTCCACTCTGCGCCAGAACTTAGTAAAATACGCAACCGCCGACCATAAAGAAAACAGCACAACAATATAGAGCGAGAATTTTGCCCAGGGAGCTACCCACACGTGATGCATGCTGATCATCAGCAGGGAGATCGCCACGACCTGGGAAAAGGTTTTTGTCTTGCCGAGTTCGCTGGCGCTGATCGTGTACCCTTCGGCGGCGGCAATGCTCCGCAGGCCGGAAACCGCGAACTCTCTGCCCACAAGCAGAACTACGAGCCAGCTGGGAACTACGCGAACCTGAACAAGCGCGATCAGGGCCGCCGAAACCAGCAGCTTGTCGGCGATAGGGTCGAGCAGGGTTCCAATGGTTGTGACCTGCTTCCACCGGCGAGCCAGATAGCCATCCAGAAGATCGGTTGCCGCCGCCGCCCAAAAAATCAGCAGGGCAAACACGTCGTTTGAGATGACACCGCCCCGCCATAGTAGTATCATCTTCTCCTGAACCAGTACAGCGACCAGCAGAGGGACGAAGAAAATCCTCGCAATCGTCAGGCTGTTGGGTATGTTCATTGAGTTCTGGCTCCGGTCCAGCCGTGGAACGCAACTGTGGAAATCGCAGTTCGCGGTGTGCTGAAGACCGCGGCATGAGACGAGAGCTTGCAATTCCACAGCTCTCGTGTTAAGTCGTTCAGCAAGACGGATTTAACGAGAATGCTGCGTTTCGGTTCAAAGCAGAAAAAACGCTTGCGGAACAATGCTTTGCGAGGCCCAAAACTCATTTGTGCACAGAATTTTCCACAGCTTCGGTGGAATTCCGCAGGACGTAGCGGCGGAGGCGGCGGCGTAACGATTCCGGCGCTTCGACCTCGATCTCGCATAGATTTCCATGATAGTCCTCGGTGAGCACTTTGCCACGATCGTGTAACAACGCGATCGCGGCGCCGTCCCGGACCGGTATGCGGAAGCGCACGGTTTCAATTGCGTCAAAAGGAAGGACGTCATCGATGCGATCGAAAAGACCAGCCAGCCCTTCCCCGGTCAGCCCACTGGCGAGAACCGCGGGCGTGAGCAGGTTTTGTCCGGCCTCGCCTAAAAGCCGGGCGCCCAGTGCGGCGGCATCCTGTTCGCCGGGCGGCAGGCGATCGCTTTTGTTCAGCACGAGGATCTGTGGTGTTGAAGCGGCGCCGATTTCGGTCAGAACCCGAAAAACCTCCGCTACGTGCCGGCCGGCTTCCTCAGAGGAGACATCCACCACGTGAAGGATGAGCGCTGCGTCGGCTACTTCCTCAAGAGTTGCGCGAAATGCCTCAATGAGCGTCGTGGGCAGGTTGCGCACGAATCCCACGGTGTCGCTGAGCAGAATGCGCCGTTTCGATGGAAGAGTAATAGCGCGGACCGTCGGATCGAGTGTCGCGAACATTCGCGCATCGGCCAGTACGCCAGCCGATGTCAGCCGGTTGAACAACGTGGACTTGCCGGCGTTCGTATATCCCGCCAGTGAAACCGTTGGTACGGGGACAGCCTCTCTCTTTTCGCGGTGCAACGCGCGGCCGCTGCGGACGCGTTCCAGGTCTCGCTCGAGCTTGCGGATGCGCATGGCAATCCGGCGGCGATCCGTTTCGAGTTTTGTTTCACCCGGTCCGCGCGTGCCGATACCGCCGCCGAGCCGCGAAAGAGACGTTCCCTGGCCGGAGAGACGGGGCAGCAGATATTTCAACTGCGCCAGTTCCACCTGGAGGCGCCCTTCGGCGGTTCGCGCGCGGCGCGCGAAGATGTCCAGGATCAACTGCGTGCGGTCGATGACTTTGATCCCTGTCGCATTTTCGAGATTGCGCTGCTGCGTCGGGGTGAGCTCGTTGTCCACGATCAGGACATCGGCGCCGGTTGCTTCGGCGAGTTCCCGGAGTTCCTGGACTTTGCCGTGGCCAAGCAGTGTCGCGGCGTCAGGATTGGGCCGCGACTGGAACGTTTCACCGACAATTTCGGCTCCCGCACTGGACGCAAGTTCCGACAGTTCGCGAAACGACTCCGCTGCCACGGACGAAACCGACCCGCGGCGGCGTTCAAAGCCGGCAAGAATGGCCTTCTCGGCTGTTTGCGCGACAGAAATCGTGTTGGTCAGCCCTCTGTGTGCTGTTGTGCGGGCAGGGGACTCTGCGGAGGAGGACCGGGCGCCGCCTGATGATTCGAGCCATGCGCCGGGGTGTGATGTGTGGCCGGCCGCATCGTAACCACGGTCGAAATGGCGTGTTTGAAGATCAGTTGTTCCTGATTATTGGTTTCGAGCACAAGGGAGTACTTATCGAAGCTCTTGATACGGCCGGATAGCTTTACGCCGCTTAAGAGATAGATCGTAATGATTCCCTTTTCTTTGCGCGCATTGTTGAGAAAGCTGTCTTGTATATTTTGCGCTGGTTTGTCCATGGTTGATCCCACACCCTGATAAAAGTCGGAGGCAGCAAGCAGGGCCGATAGCATTGTAACGCAGTACTGGCGCTTCGCTTGCGCGCGCCGCGCCCTATGGTTCGTCCCCGTAGATCGAGATCACCGCCTTGCCGCCTTCATCGATGCGGGCACGGTACATGCCCGGTGTGTTAAAGCTCCACGCAAGCTCTCCGTTCGGCGTTACGGCGATGACGCCGCCGTCTCCTTTCATTGCGCCGAGTTGCTTCCGGATCACCTCGTCGGCGGCCTGTTGCAAGGGCATCTTTTTATACTCGACCAGGGCGCAGATTTCACGGGCTACGGTGAGCCGGATGAAGAACTCGCCCGTTCCTGTCGCTGAAACCGCGCAGCTTGCATTCGAGGCATAGGTGCCGGCGCCGATGATCGGGGAGTCTCCGATGCGACCCGGCCGTTTCGCCTGTGTGCCGCCCGTGGACGTTCCCGCAGCCACGTTCCCGCGCTGATCTGCCGCGACGATGCCGACAGTCCCGAATTTGTGAGCCTCCTCGGATTCGAGTTGAGCAACCGGTTTCGATGGGGCGGGTGGAGCGCCCGCCGGTCGAGCGGGGACCGGCTTGCCTTCCTTGCGCAGTTGCAGGATGAGAGCTTGCCAGCGCCGTTCCGTGAAGAAGAAAGACGGGTTGACCTGTTCGAGGCGCTGTTCGGCGGCAAACTCATCGGCGCCGGGTCCGGCAAGCATGACGTGCGGTGATTTCTCCATTACCGTGCGGGCGAGAGTGATGGGGTGGCGAGTCCGGGTGACGCCGGCGACCGCGCCGGCGCGGAGATTCGAGCCGTCCATGATCGCTGCGTCGAGTTCGTGCGTGCCGGCCGCGGTGAAGACCGCGCCTCGCCCGGCGTTGAACAGCGGATCATCCTCCATCATCCGGATGGAGACCTCCACTGCGTCGAGCGACGATCCGCCTTTGCGCAGGACTTCCGCCCCTGCCTCCAGAATTCTTGCCATGGCGGAGCGGTAATCGGATTCCATCTCCGGCGTCATTGATCCACGCTCGATGACGCCGGCGCCGCCATGTAAAACAATCGCCCACCGGTGGGAAGCGCTTTGCGCTTTGGCGATACCAGTAGTCACCGCGCAGACCAGCGCAGGCACGGCCACCAGGAAGAAGCCGAGGTCGTTTCGCAAGTGGATCCCTCCAGAGATTTACTGTACACGCGCTCCGGAGGGGCAAGGTATCGAAGTTAGCCGGCGGCTACCTTCGTTTTCTGAGTAACTGGAGTATAACCGCAGGTGGCCGCTTTCTTCATCGCCTCGATGCCTTCCTGCGCCGTGAGCAGAGGCGTGGTTTGCACTTTCCGGCAGGCGCCGCCGGCCGAAATCGCCATGGAAAATGCGGCGGCGCTGACGCCATCCGGCATTTCGATAATGCTGATCAGGTCGTGTTCGCCGAATGAAAACCAGACCCGATCCATGCTGCCGCCCAGGTTCCGGATCACCGCGTCGATCACTTTCGAGCGGTCCTGAGGTTCGCGCACCAGTGCGGACCAGGCTTCGGGCGTGTACGAAACCTGAAGAAGGTATTGCGACATGGCTGCTCCTTTCTTCCTTCATGTCGAAGGGGCGGACCGAGTCTACCGCTGCGGCAATCGGGGCGCAAGGGGCGAGCCCGCGCGGGGCTCCTTATAGTTCCGGCTGTATCGACCGAACCGCAGCCATCGTTTCCGTCACCGGCGCAGGCGAGTAGACAAACCTTCGCTCGCGGAGACCGAATTTGTGCATGAGCCTTCCGACGTGATCCT
>DASZUZ010000288.1:0-2230 GCA_035547415.1 Bryobacteraceae bacterium
TGATCGCCGTAGCTTCCATGGAAGAAATGATTGAACCCCACCTCAACCAGCGTCGCGAGAGACGAATACGTCGCGATGTGGCCACCGATGCCCTCGTCGTATTTGTTCTGATGCGAGACCATCGCCATCGCGTTCCAGCGCGTCAGGCTCTTGATCCGGCGTTCGAGCGCGCGGTCGCCCGGGTACGGGACTTCCTGGTCGACGGTGATCGTGTTGACGTAGTCCGTCGTAGTGCGGATCGGGACATCGACACCGTTTTCACGGGCCCTGTCCGTTAGCTTCTCGAGAAGGAAGTTGGCCCGGTTCGGCCCTGCTCCTTCAACGATCTGATCGAGCGCTTCGAGCCATTCCGCTGTTTCGCGAGGGTCGAGGTCGACCGTCCGTTCGGCGAGTTGTTGATGCATGTGGGTTAAGTCTCTATTATATGCGACGGACAAACCGGACCGGTGCTGCGGCGGACTGCGCCACTTGCTTTCTGAGATATAATCAAGCGACTGAAATTCTTGTGAGATTTCGCTCACTCAGTGTGCGAATCTCAAATCGAAATCTATGGGATGTCCGGACTGCCGAAGTTTCAATGTATGCCGCCGCAGGCGTTCAAAACTGAGCCTGTACGTGGCGAGTTTCTTCGGCCGGTGGCCATACCGCTGCCGGGAGTGCGGTTCCGACTTCCTGCTGCGAAAGCGCTATGTGCGCCTGAAGCAGGATCCTGTTCCGGCTCACGGTGAGCCCGATCAGCGCGAGGTCAGCACGATGCAGGCAAAAGCCTGAGGCCTCACGCCTGAAACCTATGCGACGCGGAAACGCGCCGCCGCGTCTTCGTCCAGTTCGATGCCCAGACCGGGTTCTTCCGGAACTTTGAGGCGCCCATCCTGAGCGCGCAGCTTCTGCCGCGTGATGTGCTCCCGCAGGTTGGTTTCTTCCTCCGCGACGAACTCGCAGATGAGCGCATTCGGAATGCTGTTCAGCCAGTGCAGCGCTGCCGTCACGTTGACGTAGGTTGTGAAACCGTGGTTCGCGACGGGCAGTCCACGGTCCCATGCCAGCGCGGCGATCTTCATCGCTTCGGTAAACCCGCCGCAGCGCGTGAGATCCACCTGTACGACATCGATCCGTCCACGATCCATTAATTCGATAAACGACTGCCGCGAACTCTCTTCTTCGCCGGCGGCGATCCGGACGTCGGTCGCTTCGGCCAGTTTTCGATAGCCGTCGTAATCGTCCGGCCGGAGCGGTTCCTCAAGCCAGTAGATCCCGTAATCGGAGAAGGCGCGCGCCCGCTGCAGCGCGGTCTTCGAATCCCAGACGAGCCCCGCGTCGATCAGCAGCGTTCCGTCATCGCCGAGCCCTTTTCTGGCTTCCCGGACCAGGGCGATGTCTGTTTTCTCGTCCTGGCCCATGGGATCCCAGCCGAATTTCACAGCGTCGAATCCGCGATCGCGATAGCGGCGAGCCAGGTCGCCGGTCTTTTCGGGCGTCTCGCCGAAAAGAGAACTGGCATAGCAGCGAATTTCCTTATGAAACCCGCCGCCCAGCAGGCGCCAGACAGGCTGGCCCAGCGCTTTGCCCTTGATGTCCCATAACGCCATGTCGATGCCGCTGATGGCATGAAAGCCCGCGCCACGGCGGCCCCCGTAGATGTTGGCGCGATACATCTTGTGCCAGAGCCGTTCCGTTTCGAAGGGATCTTCGCCGATGACGACCTGAGCCAGACCGGTGGCGGTCGTATGGGAAAACGGGCCGTCGATCGCTCCTTTTACGGCCATGGGATTGGAGTCGACTTCGCCGATACCTGTGATGCCGGCGTCGGTTTCCACGCGAACGATGAGCGCATCCTGGCCGCTGTCGCAGAGCGTCTTGACGTCATGCTGGCGCAGGTAGAGGGTTTCGACTTTGGTGATCTTCATGGAGACGGAATCAAGATCCTATCAGAGCAGAGGCCGGGGCAAGGTCCGCGATGCGTTGCGACGTGGTCGATCCGGAAACCGAATGGCGGCGCGATTTACGTCAGCACGACCACCGGGTGATAAATGTGCGGAAGCGCGATTTTGCCGATCGCGATCAGCGCGCCATCCGGGCCGATAGCCTTCACGTGTTCCGTCCCTGCGTTGACCCGGAACGGCGACACGCTGAAGTCGCGGCCCTGACGGATCTGCCGCACGGTCAGGTCATCCACAAAGACCGGCGGGAACTGCGGCAGCAGGTCGGCTGGTTTCACCAGTGCCTCTTC
>DASZUZ010000289.1:0-3490 GCA_035547415.1 Bryobacteraceae bacterium
GACCTTCACGGATGTCACGAAGGCGGCCGGGCTGCTGCATGCGGAACCGCGATTCGGAACCGGGTGCGCGTTTGTCGATTACGATCGCGACGGCAAGCTGGATCTGTTCGTCTCGAACTATCTTCAGTTCGACATGAAAACGGTCCCGCGCGCCGGCCAGTCCAGAGCATGCAATTACGAAGGCGTATTCTGCGGTCCGCGAGGCCTGCCTTACGGAAAGCATTCTCTGTATCGCAATAACGGCGACGGCACTTTCACGGATGTGTCCGCCGCGTCAGGCATCGCGAAGGCCCCCGGCGGCTACGGTTTAACCGTAACGGCCGCGGATTTCGACAACGATGGCTGGCCCGATATCTACGTGGCCTGCGATTCCACACCGAGCCTCTATTTCCGCAATTGCCACGATGGCACGTTTGTGGAGGAAGGGCTGGAGCGTGGGGTGGCGCTGAGCGAAGACGGGATGGAGCAGGCGGGAATGGGGCTGGGCATCGGCGATTTCCGTCTGGAAGGCAATCTCGATATTGTGAAGACCCATTTTGCGGCGGATACGCCCGCCGTTTATGTGAATAACGGCAAGGGCTCCTTCCGGGATGAAACGCTCCGGTCCGGCCTGGCCGTTGAAACCCGCTTCGTCAGCTGGGGCATTGGAATCACGGATCTGGACAATGACGGCAATCCGGATATTTTCTGGGTCAACGGAGGAATTTATCCGGAGCTGCGAAGTCATCCCGATCAGCCAGACGCCGCGCCGCGCGTGGTTTTCCGCAACCTCGGTCAGGGGAAGTTCGAGGAGTTGATCGATCAGGCGGGACCTGGCGTCAAAGCGCCCCACTCCAGCAGAGGGTGCGCGTTCGGAGATTTCGACAACGACGGGGATATGGACATCCTGATCGTGAACCACAACGAGCCGCCCTCGCTGTTGCGCAACGACGTGACAGGAGGGAATCACTGGATCAAGGTGAAGCTTACCGGGGTAAGATCCAACCGGAGCGCCATCGGCGCGCAGGTTACTGTCCACTATGACGGCAGGAAGCAGGCGCAGGCGGTGCTCAGCCAGTCGTCCTATCTTTCCGTGAATGACAGCCGTCTGCATTTCGGGCTCGGTCCGGCGACGAAGGTGGATCTGGAGATTCGGTGGCCAGCCGGCGCGGTGGAAAAGCTGGCGGGCGTGGCGGCGGATCAACTGGTATATGTAACGGAAGGTTCGGGCGTCACCCGGACACAGAGGTTCGGAAACGTGTGAAGAACCGGCTCTGCCTGGTCTGCCTGGTCGCCGCCGCACTGCTGGCGGCGCCAGCGCCTGCGCAACGGTCGGATTCGCGACCCGCCGTCCCGATACGAAATCCCGTTGAAGATGCATGGGGTCTGGTGGCCAAAGGCCAGAGGCAGGAGGCATGTCAACTTTTGCGGGAGATCGTTCAGAAGAATCCGGGGAACGTCGATGCGCGACTGCTGCTGGGCAGCCTTCTGACCGAGTCCGGCGATCGCGAGGAGGCAATCCGTCAGTTAAACGCGGCCGTTCGCCTGCGGCCCCGATCGGCCGAAGCGCAAAACGCGCTGGGCGAAGCCTTCCATACGTTCGGCGATCCGCAAGCCGCTCGCAAGCCCTTCGAGGTGGCAGTTTCGCTCGATCCGAATCTCGCACAGGCTCAGGCGAACCTGGGCCAGGTCCTCATCGAGACGGGCGATTCTGATGGCGCCGCGGCTCATCTCGACCGCGCAATCCGTCTGATGGGAACAAGCCCGGACGCCGCGCTGCCGCACTACCTGCGGGCCAAAGTATGCATCGCGAAAAACGATCCGGCGGGGGCCGCGGCGCATCTGAACGAAGCGGTGAAGCTGCTTCCCGATTTCGCCGAGGCATGGTCCGACCTGGGACAGACCCGGAAATCGCTCCTCGACGATCCGGGAGCCCTCGCCGCTTTCGAGCGGGCAGCGAAGCTGAAGCCGGACGACGCCGTGGCGCAATATCGCCTTGGGACGGAGTATCTCCGTATGGACAGGAACGCCGAAGCCATCGAGCATCTGCGGGCAGCTTACCGCCTCGACCCGGAGGATCAATCGACGATGAACGGGCTTCAGCTCGCTCTGCGGCGCAGCGGCCAGATAGAGGAGGCGAATCGAATCCGGCAGGCGTTATCCGAGCTGCTGGAGAAAAAAGATAAGGCCAGGCAGGACGCGCTGACGGCGATCGAGCTGAACAACGAAGGCGCTCTTCTGCAAAAGAACGGCGATCTTCGAGGCGCTCTCCAGAAGTATCAGGAAGCCCTGGATCTTTATCCCGAACATACCGGCATCCGTACGAACCTTGCCGTGGCGCTTCTGCGGCTGGGGGACTGGACCCGGGGTATCGCGCAATTACGCGAAGCCCTGCGGCGCAATCCAGGCGATACGGAGATCAGAAAAGCGCTCGACGATGCGCTGGCGCAAGCGCCCCGCAGGCGCTGAGAGCAGCCGCAGCACTCACTTCGGCAGGTGAGCGGGCGACGCGCCTCCGTCGGACTTCGGAGGCTGGCTCAGAACCTCCTCCAATGTGTCCGCAAGGATGAAATCGTCAAAGTAGATGCTATCGACCGAAGGACGGTGCGGGCTGCGATGGATTCCGGGCTGACAGAAGTAGACGGTTTCGGGGCCTTTGGTCTTCAGTTTCCTGTCCAGGACCTGAATACCGTTGAACCAGAGCCGGACATTCCCTTTGTCTTTATCCTCCGACCAATGGATGTGCATTGCCATCTGACACCATTTGCCGATCGGGAAATCCGCTTCCCACTCCGTGCCGTTCCGCCCGAGGTTTCCGGTTCCGTACCTGATGAGCGCTCCGCCGCCTTCCTTCGGCTCGACCCACCAGGTCATGACGTTGTCGTAGCGAGGGGGCGGCTGGCCTTCCCAGTAGAAGAAGTTGTCACGGTCTTTCGGGGGCTCGGCCATGTACAGGTAGAAAGACATGTACGTATCGGAGCCTTCTTCGACGGTGATCCGCGGTCCGCCGACCTGAACGCGCAACTGTTGGGCGTTGAACACGTCATTTTCATGAATCGTGAATTTACCGGCGTACTTCCCGCTATGGACGATATCGTCGACGACCTGGACATTTGCGGGCGTCGCGTTCTGGCCACGGGTACCCGTGTTGCTCCATTCGCTGAGATCGCCGGTCTCGAAACCCGCCCGGAACAGGACTCTGGCAGCAGCGGAATGAGGAAGACAGAGCGCAAGATTCACTGCAATGACCGGGAAAGAGCGCGTGATGAGCGACATAATGGATATTTTAAGAAGTCTCCGCCTGCAACGTGCCAACTGACCACCAGGATCAAACAGGCGCCGGGACGAAAAATAAGCCGGCAGACCGTCTGTCCTCAGGCGTATTTAAGCGAACGCATGGCTCAGATTTCGTTTATCCCGGGCGTCGTGGCTGGCTCTGACAGAGCTGACAGCGGGCGATGGATCTTGTCGGGATTGCTCACCGAGTAAATAGCCATAATCCGGTTTCCCC
>DASZUZ010000290.1:0-5113 GCA_035547415.1 Bryobacteraceae bacterium
CGGCGGGGTTGTGCGCGCCATCGAGGATCAGATCCGGGTCTGACGCGACGCGCTCCAGGCGGCCTGGCCACACCGCGCACGCAATTCCCCGGTGAATGGACGAAGCTGACAGACCGAACAGATCGAGCGCCAGCGCCGCGGTTCGCGCGTTCTCTACCTGATGAGCGCCCGCGAGCGGGCATTCGATGGGAATAGGTTCCTCGCCCATCAGCGTAAAGCGGCTGCTGAATTTTTCGAGCCGCAGGTCCTCCACGCGCCACGCCGAGGAATATCGCACGGGAACATTGAGCTCCAGAGCGCGGCTCTCGAGGATTTTCAGCGCCTCCGGCCGTTGGTTCGCGACAACCGCGGGGCGATCCGGCTTCAGGATTCCCGCCTTCTCCGCCGCGATCGATTCAATGCTCGACCCGAGGAACGCCTCATGATCGAAATCGATCGGCGTAATCACCGCGACTTCCGGTACGATCACGTTGGTCGCGTCCAGACGCCCTCCCAGACCGACTTCGAGTACGACGACATCGGCCTTCGCTCGCGCAAACGCGAGAAACGCCATTGCGGTTATCGTTTCGAAAAAGCTCGGATGAGTATCGATCGCGTCCCGCGCCAGCAGTTTCTCCGCGGCTGCATGGACGTCCTGAAATGCGGTGATCCAGGCGGCTTCGGAAATCGGTTCTCCATCGACCTGAATTCGCTCGCGAGGATCGACCAGATGCGGCGATGTATAGAGCCCGGTTCGAAATCCCGCGACCCGCAACGCGGAGGCGAGCATCGCGCACGTGGACCCCTTGCCGTTTGTTCCGGCGACGTGAATATAACGAAGATTCGTCTGCGGCGCGCCCAGTTCGTCCAGTAACGCGACGATGCGCGCCAGATCCCATTTGGCGGTTTTCAGTTCATGACCGAGAGAAAAAAGAAACCCGACCGTATCCGCAAAGGTCATGCGGCGCGTTCAGCGGGGCCCACGAAGAAATCGAGCGCCTTCGCGATCCATGCCTTCATCTCGCCACGAGGTACAACCGCGTCCAACATGCCGTGCTTCAGAAGGAACTCGCTTCTCTGGAATCCCTCGGGAAGTTTCTGGCGGATCGTCTGCTCGATCACGCGCGGTCCGGCGAATCCGATCAATGCGCCAGGCTCGGCGATGTTGAGATCGCCCAGCATCGCAAGACTCGCGGTGACGCCGCCAGTGGTGGGATCGGTGAGCACGCTGATGTAGGGAACGCGCGATTCATCGAGGCGCATCAGCGCGGCCGAGATCTTCGCCATCTGCATCAGGCTTACCGCGCCTTCCTGCATGCGCGCGCCCCCGGAGGCCGAAACCACGATCAGCGGATGGTGTCCGTCGATGCAGCGCTCGATCGCCCGGGTAATCTTTTCGCCCATGACGGCGCCCATGCTGCCGCCGATAAACTTCACTTCCATGGCGCAGATACCGACGCGGCGGCCGGCGAGCATTCCCGTGCCCGAGATGAGCGCGTCTTTAAGAGACGTCGCCGCCTGCATGGCGGAAAGCCGGTCCTTATACGATTTCTGATCGACGAAGCTGAGTGGATCGGAGGACGCAAGATCGGCATCCATTTCTTCGTAAGCGCCGTTGTCGAAAAGAGAGGCGAGACGGGCGCGTGCGTCCAGGCGGAAGTGATACCCGCATTTCCCGCACACATTGAGAGTGAGTTCGAGATCCTTCTTCCAGATAATTTCCTTGCAGCCCTCGCACTTGAGCCAGAGGCCTTCCGTGCGTACCGTGCGTTCGGAACCTTCGGGCGCGGGTTGCTTGCTCGAATCGAAGTCTCGTTTAAACCAGGACATGGAGTGTGAGTTCGCGTCTACCGGGGATAGGGATGCCCTCGCAATATTGTAAACGCACGATAGATCTGTTCGGCGAGGACGGCTCGTGCGAGTTCGTGCGGCATCGTCATCGCGGAGAGCGAAAGCAGCATATCCGCGCGGGCGCGCCACGCTTCCGGAAGTCCATCGTGGCCGCCAATCACAAAGACCAGATCGTGCCCGTACATCTCGGCGTTGGCTACGATCGTCGCGAATGCGTTGGAGTCCAGTGGCTTGCCGGCGGGATCGAGCAGGATCTTCTTTGCGCTCGGGTGCTTCGTCCAGAACTCCGCCCGGTCGGGCTTGATTTCCGTCATCGCCGACGGCGCGTAGCGGTCGGCGCGCCGAATGTACTCCGCCGCAAGAGCGTTCGCGTGCGCGTCCTTCGCCTTCCCGACGTAGTAGACGTGAACTTTCACTCCGCCGGGATTTCGACGGTCTTGCCCTGGCGCCAGAGCCGGTCAAGGTCGTAAAACGTGCGTGCCTTCTCAGAAAACACGTGGACAATCAGATCGGAATAGTCGCTTAGAATCCATTCGCCCTGGTCGTATCCTTCGATGTTTACGGGACGCTCGCCGCGCTCCTTGAGCTTCAGTGCGATCTCGTCTGTAATGGCCTGCATCTGTCGGGAATTCGAGCCATTACAGATTAGAAAATAATCTGTGAAAGAAGTGACGCCCCTGAGGTCCAGAACTTTGATGTCCGTCGCTTTTTTTGATTCGGCGGCTCGCACCGCAATCAGCCAGGATGGCTCCGCGGGCTCGTTCGTCTGGTCCGTACCGGTACGTTGGGGTGTCGTCGTGTTTGTTTCGGGCAGAAACAAGCCTCCGACCGCTATCGTACTATAAGAGAGGACGTGATTTACCGTTTTGCCGCCCTGGCGGCGCTCTCCATGGCGGCTGTTTTTGCTCAGTCGGACGCACCCGCGACCGCGAGTCCTTCCGACCCCTCCAGCGTTTCTGCTCCCCCGGCTTCGACTTCGGCAGTCCCTGACCTCAAACCCGATCCAAACGATGAAGGCGTGATTCGGGCGCGGCAGGATCTGCAGCGGATTCAGTCGCTGATTAACCAGGGAGCCCTTCCCGCGTTGCGCCTGCGCCGTGCGCAGGAGGATCTGAAGAACGCCGAAGACATGTCCATTCTCCGCGCGAATCTTTACAGCAAAGATCTCCTGCCGGAACAGGCCGATCAGATGGTTCTGATCGCCCAGCGAATCGTTCTGCGGCGGCAGCGTTCCATGATCGAGATGCAGCAACTGGTTGGCTCGGGCGTTATCTCGAGATCGGAAGCCGAAGCGACCGGAGCCGATTTTGCGCGCTCGGAGACCGAACTGCACCTGGCCGAGACGCGGGCGAGGCTCATCCAGCAGATGGCCGAAGCGCTGCGCGTCGAAAAGACCATCGCGAACGCCGAAACGCAGGCGGAATCTCATCCGGATTGGGCCGGCAAGGTCTACACCCGTTATGACGGGAACGGCATGTTTACGAGGCTCGATCTGATGAAAATTGAGACCGCTTTTACGGCGAAGTTTGCGCGGGCCTTACCCATCAGCGCCGATGGCGAAACCGCGCTGCACCGCTCGCTGGGCTTCGATCACCGCGGAAGGGTCGACGTGGCGGTCAATCCCGATCAGCCGGAAGGCGTCTGGCTCCGGAAGTTTCTCGAGACCAACAGAATTCCGTATTTCGCGTTCCGGATGGCGGTCCCCGGTAAAGCAACCGGAGCTCATATTCACATCGGTCCGCAAAGTACGCATCTTGCCATGTCGGATTAGCTGGACCGCCGATTCTTTTATCGTTCAATGCCGGTGATTCGCTGAATTTCTTCGGGCAACCGGAACACCGAATCGTCGAGTCGCTCGTTCAGCGCGACATTATCCGCCCGGAACCGGAGTTCCTGGCCTGACATCGCCATGCGAATCTCAACCGGCCATTGAATGCCGTTGACCCGCCGGTAAACTTCGTAGGTCATGATCGTGGGCACTGCCCCCATTTCGGTTCGCAGCGTGACGCTCGCCCGATACAGGAGACCCGTTTTCCGGTCGTACCAGCGGACGCCGGTCGTCGATCCGTTACGGGAAGTGATACGAACCCGATAACAGTCGCGTCCGTCGATGCTTTCCTCGGCTTCTGTGCGTACTTCTCCCACCAGGTATCTCCAGCCGACGACTTCGGCCGCATCGAGCGTAAGGCCGAGGCCATTCAGGCTGCCGCGGGATCTGGCGCGCGGGCCCAGCGCGGGCGAACGCTCCCAGGCGACTTCGCCGTTGCTGCCCTGTTCCTCTTTCCCCATCCCGGGAATGTCGACCAGTTGATAATAGCGGCCTTCTTCCGCGGACCAGGCTTCGGTATGCGCCTCGATGTTGCGCGACAGGAATTTCAGCGTTCCGGTGATTCTCTGGGTACGGAGTTTTTCATAAGCGGCGGCGCCCCCCGATTCGAAAATATGACGTTCGATGATTTCTTCGGCATTTGGCAGCGCGACGCCGGCGCGCAACGCGGCGAGATAGCCCTCGACCGGCGCGGGAAGCCGGAGTTCATCGGGTTCACGCAATTCGTTGTACTCGACGTTCAGGACAGACATCCGGTAGCGGAGGCCGCCGCGGACAGCCAGCATCACCGAAGGCTGCTTCAGACCGTCTTTTTCGCGCCAGGATTCGACGGTATACGTGTTTTCGACTGCGCCGGCTCTCGATTGTTCGGTGGAAGTCCGCCGGGCAAGAAGCCCCGTCGTCGTGTCAAACCATTCGACTCTGTGGTCTTCGGAAGGGAGCAGAAGAACCTTATAACAGGGGCGTCCAGCGATCTCTTCAATCGCCGTCACTCGGGATTTCGCATACAGAGTCCGCCAGTCGGCCTCTTCCAGCATCCGCGCCGAACGCAGAGCGATCTCGCGATCCAGCCCCTTCTTGATTCTGGGTCCTGAAAGCTTTGTCCAGGCCCACGCGACTCCGTTATAAACTCCCTCGCGCGCCTCTTCCGGGACTCTGATTTCGTTCAGGGAGTTGCCGGTTCGGGTGAGCGCCAGGGTGGCCCGCAGAACAACGTGACCGCCGTCCAGTGTGCGGCCTTCAACGTCATCGCGCTCGGAATATTTCGATCGCCAGGCGGATTCGCCGCCTGTCGCCTGCACGTATCGATCGAACACCTAAGCCGCCGGGGGCAACCGCGGCGTCGCATACGCGCTGACTGCAAAGGCAGCGCTACTGATGCAAAGAATGAATCCACGCATCGGCCGCTTCGATGACGAGATCATGTCCGCTGAGCAGAGCCTCCTGGGTTTGACG
>DASZUZ010000291.1:0-2237 GCA_035547415.1 Bryobacteraceae bacterium
GCCGATCGAGCGCATGCTGGCCGTCAAGTGACACCGCTGGTCGACAGCTTCGGAAGAGTCCACGATAACCTGCGGATCAGCGTTACGGACCGCTGCAATATCCGCTGTTTTTATTGCATGCCGGAAGAAGGCGTGCAGTTCATGGACCGGCGCGACATCCTCAGCTTCGAGGAGATCGAGCGGTTCGTCCGGGCGGCTGTGCCCCTGGGCATCTCCAAACTCCGGATCACGGGCGGCGAGCCGCTGGTGCGGCGGGATCTTGCACGGCTGATCGAGAAACTGGCCGCGATTCCGGGGATCCGCGACATCGCCCTGACGACAAACGCCGTCCTGCTGGAAAAGCAGGCGCAGGATCTTTACAACGCGGGACTGCGCCGGCTCAACGTTCACCTCGACACGCTCGACCGCGAGCGGTTCCGGCAGATTACGCGGCGGGACGATCTGCCGCGCGTGCTCGCGGGGCTCGACGCGGCCGCGCGGGTGGGGTTCGAGCGGATCAAGTTCAATGTGGTCGCGGTGAAGGGCCTGGTGGAACCCGACATCGTTCCCATGGCCCGCTTCTGCCGCGAACGGGGTTTCGAGCCCCGCTACATCGAATTCATGCCTCTCGATTCGCAGTCGCTGTGGGACCGGCGCAAGGTACTGACAGCGGACGAGATCATCGGCATGATTACGCGCGAGATCGGGCCGCTGGTTGAGGTGCCCGATCGCGATCCACGCGCGCCCGCGACCGAATACGAATACGCCGACGGCGGCGGACGCCTCGGCTTTATCGCTTCGGTGACGAAGCCGTTCTGCCTGAACTGCAATCGCATCCGGCTCACGTCCGACGGCAAACTGCGGTACTGTCTGTTCGCCATCGAGGAGACGGACGTGAAGCATCTTCTCCGGTCGGAAGCGACGGATGAAGAGATTCAGGCGGTGATTCGCCGGAACGTTTCCGAGAAATGGATCGGACACGAGATCAATTCGGCGAAATTCGTGCCTCCTCCCCGCCCCATGTACGCGATCGGCGGATAGCGCGGCACGGAACATTTCCGGCGCCGCGGTGTCTATCTGACTGAAACACACGCACGCGGCTCCTTCGAGCGACCGGTTACTTCGAAAAATTTATTCAGCCGCGGCGGAAAGAGAGAACTCATGTTCGATCAGACTTTCGTCGATACGCACGCGCACGCCCGAAAACCGTGGACGATGGCGCTCTCGCTGGCCCTGCAATGCGGGGCGGTGAGCATTCTTGTCATTGTTCCCATCGTTCATCCCGAGGTACTGCACCCGAAGCTCGATGTTCCTGTCTGGATTCCGTTGAAGCCTCTGAAGGAAAAGCCGACACCGGAGGTGAAGACAGCTACCGTGCCGGCGCGGGTCGCGCAGCCACGCGCGTTTACGCAGCCCGCGAAGATTCCCGATAAGATCGCGAAGGCGGTCGAGATGGAGGCGGCTCCGGAACCGCAGAACTTCGGGATGGTGGGGCCTCCGAACGCGATTGGAACGGGTACGGCGATCGCGGGAATCGGACAGAATCTGATCCCGGATACGCCCCCGCCATCGAAACCAAGGCCTGCGCCGCCCAAGCCTGCCGCCCCGGCGGGACCGGTGCGCGTTAGCACGGGAGTGCAATCGGCGAAGCTGCTTTTCGCGCCGAAGCCGCAGTATCCCTCGCTGGCGAGAACGGCGCGCGCGCAGGGGACGGTCCGGATCCAGGCGATTATTGCGATGGACGGCTCGATCCGGAATCTGCAGGTGATCAGCGGGCCGTCGCTGCTGGTGAACGCCGCCGTTGAAGCGGTGAAGCAATGGCGGTATCAGCCGACGCTGCTGAACGACAGGGCGGTTGAAGTGATTACGGAGATCGACGTGGTGTTCACGCTCGGGCAGTAGTGAAGGCAGACGCGGCTTCGCGACGGACTATCCCTTTCGGAAATGGCCGCCGATTCACGCCGATTCACGCCGATTAAACCATTCACAAGAATACCCGGCGGGTCGCGCGGCCTTCGTCGCCGCGGCTGATTCGGGTGTTTGCAAAACGGAGCCAATTGGCCGTAGCTGGCCGGACCGAGGGCAGAGGTAAGAACGGATGAATGAGGGCGCGGCGGAACGGGTTGTCAAAGAACTCTGTACGAGCGGCCGCGGGACCTGTTCCTTTCGGAGATGGCTCCCGACGCACGCCGATCGTCTGGACGTTGAGGCTTCCGGCGCGGTCAGGCCGCCTTTGTGGCCGCGGCGGATTCGGGCGG
>DASZUZ010000292.1:0-3251 GCA_035547415.1 Bryobacteraceae bacterium
CACTGGCTGAGTGAACTGCTGCCGCACACGGGCAAAGTCGCCGACGAGATCTGTCTGCTGCGAGGCGTCTATACCGAGGCGATCAATCACGATCCGGCCATTACTTTTATCCAGACCGGGAGCCAGTTGCCGGGCCGGCCGAGCTTCGGTTCGTGGGTGGATTACGGTCTCGGCAGCGAGAACCAGAACCTGCCCTCCTTCGTCGTGCTGAACTCTCTGCCGAGCAACGGCATGCCGGACCAGGGCCTGCTTTCGCGCCTGTGGGGCTCGGGGTTCCTGCCCAGCCGCTACCAGGGCGTGCAGTTCCGGAGCGCGGGCGACCCGGTGCTGCACATTTCCAATCCGCCGGGGATTACGCGGGAACTCCGGCGCGAGCAGCTTGATTCGCTGGCTCAACTGAACACGCGCCTGCACGAACGCGTGGGGGATCCGGAGATCGAAACGCGCATCGCGCAGTACGAGATGGCGTTCCGCATGCAGTCGAGCGTTCCCGAACTGCTCGACACATCCAAAGAGCCGGAGCATGTGCTCTCGTTATACGGCGATGACTGCCACAAGCCGGGAACGTTCGCGGCGAACTGCCTGCTTGCGCGGCGTCTGGCCGAGCGCAACGTCCGTTTCATCCAGCTCTATCACCGGGGCTGGGATCATCACGCCGGACTGACGGAGAAAATCCCGTCACTGGCGCGCGATACGGATCAGCCCGCCGCCGGACTGATTCAGGACTTGAAGCAACGCGGGATGCTGAAGGACACGCTCGTCATCTGGGGCGGGGAATTCGGCCGCACGCCTTACGCGCAGGGCTCACCGAAGCCCAACAGCTACGGGCGCGACCATCATGGACGCGTGTTCTCCCTCTGGATGGCGGGCGGCGGTGTGAAACCCGGCTTCGCGTATGGCAGTTCGGATGACTATGGCTTTAACGTGGCCGAAGGCGGCGTGCACATCCACGATCTGCAGGCCACGATTCTCTACCTGCTGGGAATCGACCACGAGAAGCTGACGTATACGTTCCAGGGGCGCCGGTTCCGATTGACGGATGTCGCCGGAAAGGTTGCGAAGGAAATCGTCGCCTGAAAACGAAGCTCAGTCGAGTCTCGTCCAGGCTCCGATCAGGGAGGGCGAGATCGCCACTCCACCGGAGTCGCGAAGTTCCTGTTCGATCCGTTCTCTCACGGTGCTGATCGCGGACTCGGGTTCCGGCGGGAGTCCCAGCTTTGCGGCCACCGGCAGGAGACTGCGAACGACATCGGACACCATAACGGCCGCGGGATTGTTTCCTCCGCCCCAGATGCCGGCATCCAGACTCATCGAAGGAGCGGGCAGTCCGGCTTCGACAAAGACGGAGTGGAGTTTCAGGCCCATGCGGGCATCCGTTCCCGCCGCGGTAAAGACCTTCGTCATCCACTGCATGTAACGATCGAAGGTCGGCGAGGGCGGAGAAGAAAGCGCGGCGCCGATGTCGAACTCCTGAAACGCGACAATTCCGCGAGGGCCCGTCAGTGCGCTGAGCTTTCGCAATACAGTTACGGGATCCGGCTGATGCATCAGGACAAGACGCCCCACGACGGCGTCGAATGGACCATGAATCTGCGGGTTTTGGGCATCGTCAACAGTAAATATGACGTGCCGGAGGCCAGCCCGACGCGCTCGTTCCCGGGCGGTTTCAATCGCCGCAGGAGAGCGGTCGGCGCCGACCACTTCGCCCGACGGACCGACGAGATCGGCGCATAAGAACGCCACGTCTCCCGTCCCGGTTCCCACGTCGAGCACGCGCATCCCTTCGGCCAGGCCCGCCTGGTGCAACATGCGGCGCGTGAACGGTCCGAACACTCTCGCCTGCGCGCCGAGCCGCTCCAGTTCCCGCTCCGAGTGACCCAGCGCGTATTGAGTCGCGGCGCCGCTCTGGTCCATCCGTGCCTCCCACCGGCCCGGTCCGAATCGTCCTGACGGATCGGGTATCGCTGAGAATAACACTATGCGCAACACTGCGCGATTCGGCTCGAACCATGAACGCGACGGGTTCCGTAGGATAGCGTTTATGCCACTTCGTTCAGCCGCGGACGCGCCCTCTCTGGAGCGTGCGCTCGCGGAACTTCAGACAGTGCTGGGGACGCGTGTGACTACCTCCGATACCCAGAGGGAGCATCACAGTCACGGCGAGTCGTACCATGCGCCCGCGCTTCCGGACATCGTCTGTTTTCCCGTGGAAACGCGCGAGGTCAGCGAGATCATGCGCGTCAGCGCACGCCATGGGATTCCCGTCATTCCGTTCGGAGCGGGGACGTCGGTGGAAGGGCAGGTGAACGCCATACGTGGCGGAATCGCGATTGACCTGCGGGGGATGAACAGGATCCGGCGGATCGGCGTGGAGGATTGCGACGCGACGGTCGAGGCGGGCGTCACGCGCCTGCAACTTGTCAAAGCTCTGGAAAACACGGGGCTAACGTTCTTCGTCGATCCCGGAGCCGACGCGACGATCGGCGGTATGGCGAGCACGCGCGCTTCCGGCACCACGACCGTCCGCTATGGGACGATGCGCGAGAACGTACTTGGCCTGACTGTGGTGCTCGCGGATGGGCGCGTCATTCAGACGGGCAGCCGCGCGCGCAAATCCTCCGCGGGATACGATCTCACGCATCTGTTTGTCGGGTCGGAAGGAACGCTCGGGGTCCTGACGGAGATCACGCTCCGGCTGCATCCTTTGCCGGAGGCCGTCTCTGTTGCGGTGTGCTCGTTTGAAAGCGTGCGGGGCGCGGTCCAAACGGTGATCGAAGCGATTCAACTGGACGCGGGCCTCGCGCGCGTGGAGTTTCTGGATGAGAAGCAGATTGAGGCCATTAATCGCTATTCGCGGATTGACCTGCCCGTTTTGCCGACGCTCTTTCTTGAGTTCCACGGGATGAATACGGGCGAAGTCCGCGAACGAGCCGAACTGGTGCGATCGCTTGCGACGGAGCATGGAGCGCATGCGTTCGAGTGGAGGACGAATCCGGCGGAGCGGGAGCGGCTGTGGAGCGCCCGCCACCATGCCTATTTCGCTTCGCGCGCGCTGCGCCCCGGCGCGGAAGTACTGACGACGGACGTGTGCGTCCCCATCTCGCGGCTTGCGGAGTGCATGGTCGAAACGCGAACCGACCTCGAGAATTTTTCGTTTCCGGCCACGATCGTCGGGCACGTGGGCGATGGCAATTTTCATGTTCTCTGCGTCATCGATCCGAACAGCCCGGCGGAACGGGAGGAGGCGGCTC
>DASZUZ010000293.1:0-8095 GCA_035547415.1 Bryobacteraceae bacterium
CGCGCCTCGGAGTCGATGAAAACCGGCTCCGCCCCCAGATACCGGATCGGATTGGCGCTCGCCACGAACGTCAGCGTCGAGCAGAACACTTCGTCGCCCGGCTCAACGCCGAGCAGCCGCAAACCCAGATGAATCGCCGCCGTGCCGCTCGCCAGACACACCGACGGAACCCCGATGCGCTTCGTAAAAGCCTCTTCGAACGCGTTCAGATTGGGCCCGACCGTCGAGACCCAGTTCGTCGAGAAAGCTTCATCCGCATACGCCTGCTCGTTCGGCCCCATGTGAGGGATCGACAGCAGAATCCGCCCCATCAGAGATCGCCGTCCTTCGCCTGCCGCGCTTCGAGCACCTGCGCGATGCGGTCCACTTGCACACACAGGGCGCGGATCTGTTCCCGCAGTTGGCCCACTTCGTGCCACAGCGGATCGCTCAGATTGTTCGAGGCGATGAGCTGCTGCATCGCCGTTCGGGCAAAGTCGGACAGGCTGCGCACGCCCTGTGACGCGCAGATCTCCTGGAACTTCGCGAACTCCTCGGGAGACAGGCGAAAGCTGACCATCTTGCTTCGCCGGAGGCTTGGCTTCATCGGAACTCGTCGGGAAAGAAAACCGTGGCGGAACGGTTTGAAGGTAGGCTACCGCCAGTTCACACACAGGAGGAATGTCACACTTCTGACCCCCAATATGTGCGATTCCTTAAAATCGTACCAGCGCCGTCGTACAAACGTCAACAATTTGGCGGTCGTACTGCCAATCGCAGTAGGTAAAAATACAGTGTACGTTAGTTTACGGACGTTTCATTCCGTGACGACGCGCTGCTGGATAACGGCATAGAGAATGGCGATCAGCGCGAGGATCCCGAGCCCGGCAATCGCCAGGATCCGTCTGGATTGCTTCCACTTCAGCCGCCGGCGGAGTTCCATGATCTTCCGCTCCTCGGTCGTCCGCAGCTTCGACGATTTTTCGCCGGCCCGGTAGGCGTAGAAGCGGTGCTGGCAGGCGCGGCACCGGTACGGGATCATCTGAAACAGCCGCCGGACGTGGTCCTGCACGCCGGCGCGATGCGATCGGTGGGCTTTATTCTCGCCGCACTTCGGGCAGATCATGGGAACCTCCGGCTCAGTCCCGGTCGCCGCCCGCCCAGAACTGCCACCATTTGCGGGCGGTCGAGGCGGGAAGCCGGTCGCTGGAGACGAACTGCCCCTGGATAATCCGGCCCGGATGATCCACGAACAGCAGTTGGGCAATGTCCTTCCCGTACTGATGGGCAATGGCATTGAAGGATTCGTCCAGCCGCGGATGCCGGTGGACGGGGTCGTGCGCGTCGCTCGCGATCACGTGTACGAGCCCCTTCGACAGAAGTTGGTGCGCGGACGCTTCGGCCCTTTTACCGAAGCCGCCGAGCACCGAAAGCGCCGTCACCTGCACCAGGCAGCCGAGGCTCACCCAGGCTTCGAGTTTGCTCGTGTCTTTTCGCAGGATCGGGTTGCGCTCCGGATGCGTCACGATCGGGATCAGGTCGACTCCCATAAGTTGGTCGAGCACCTTGTCCATCGACCCGGAGATGTGGTGGTCGGAGCACTCGACGAGAACGTACCGTTTCCCGTTGATCGAGAACTTGCCCGGATTCTCGACCGCTTCGACGATGTTGTCGTAGCTCAGGTGCAGGTCGCACCCGCGGTGAATCCGGGGCTTGCCGCCGGTTAATTCGGTGAGTTCGGCGATTCTTTCGGCGATAACATCCGGTTTATAGACGAATTCGCCGTTCGAATGCGGAGTGGCGACGATGTCCGTCGTGCCGGATTCGGCGGCCATCCGCAGCATCTCGACGCTGACGTCGGCCGTGGGCGCCCCGTCGTCCAGGCCCCAGAGAATATGGCTGTGGATGTCGACCACTCTTATACAGAGTACGAAACGATCCTCTGTATTACGAGCCTGGCCGCAGAAAGTCGGACGGTGCGAGCGCCCGCCGGGTAAACCGGGCCAGCCGTACCGCGCCTTTGAAGTAGTCGCGTTTGTTGATCCGGACGCCCACGGACGTTTGTCCCTGGCCCTGCGGATTCAAGTGCAGTTCGGCCGAACCCTGCGGGACGCCGTCCACGTAATTGCGGAACTCGTGGCCGTCGTACACGGCCTCCACCGCGTACCAGCGGTCGAGTGGATGCAGCTTCGAACGGTCCAGCAGCGCCTTCGAAGCGTCGCCCGATTTCGCGAAGCTGTCGAGACACCACTGGTTGCCGGTTACCCGGATCTCGAACAGCATCCGGTTGTCCGATCCGGCTTCCTGCAGATGGAAGAACCGCTGTTCCGCCGCGCCGCCGCTGTCCGGACGGAAGATGACCTCCCAGGTGAACGCCTGAGCGCCGGCCAGCGGATGGACGTCGAGAAACAGCGCGTCGTCCACGCCGTTGAACTGGACGGCCTTGCCGCTCCGTGTCTCAATGATTTGAGGATGTCCCAGAACGGTCGTTTTGTGCCCGCCCACCTGGTCCAGCCGGTCGAACCGCCACACCTCGTCGGCGACCGGAGCCGGCGCCAGAATCAGGCTATTCAACAGGAATAGCGCGCATTTCGTTCCAAATGACCCAAGTCTCATCCAGTAGATGCTACACTTATAGAAACTTCAAATCCAGAGAGTGCCGGAAAGAACATCCGAAGTGTCTTTTCACGACAAGACCCATCCATGACAACTCAGGACATGCTAACCATCGCGGTGCTCCTCACCGTCGTTCTCGTCGCCCTTCTCTTCCCGGGCGGCCCCGGCACCCCGAAGCGGCTCAAACTGCCCATCCCGCAGCCGAACGAAAACTGGTCCGCTTAGGCCATACAATCAGGAGATGGTTCGGCCTGACAGGACATTCGCCACTCTGGGTGGCATTCCCGTCAAGTCATCCTACGGTCCCGAAGACCGCCCTTCGTCCGACTTAGCCCCTCCCGGACAGTTCCCTTACACCCGCGGCATCCATGAAGAGATGTACCGCCGCCGGCTCTGGACCATCCGACAGTTCTCCGGCTTCTCCACTCCCGAAGAGACCAACCAGCGCTACCGCTATCTGATCGAGCAGGGTCAGACCGGGCTCTCCGTCGCCTTCGACCTCCCGACATTGATGGGCTACGACGCGGACGACCCGATGGCCGAAGGCGAAGTCGGCAAGTGCGGCGCCCCCATCTCCTCGCTCGCCGACATGGAAGCCCTCTTCGAGGGCATCCCGCTCGGCGACGTGTCGGTCTCGATGACCATCAACTCGCCCGCCGCCGTCATCTGGGCCATGTACCTCGTCGCCGCCGAAAAGCAGGGCGCCGATCTCGCCCGCCTTTCGGGCACTCTGCAGAACGACATCCTCAAGGAGTACATCGCCCAGAAGGAGTACATCTTCCCGCCGCTGCCTTCCATGCGGCTCGTCACCGACACCATTGAGTTCGGCTCCCGGCATACTCCCCGCTTCAACCCGATCTCGGTCAGCGGCTATCACATCCGTGAAGCGGGTTCAACCGCCCTCCAGGAGCTGGCATTTACCCTCCGGAACGGGCTGGAATATGCCGATTCCGCCCTGAACCGGGGCCTTTTTATCGACGATTTTGCCCCCCGTTTCAGCTTCTTCTTCAACGCCCACAACGACTTCTTCGAGGAGATCGCCAAATTCCGCGCCGCCCGCGCCCTCTGGGCAACCCTCATGCGCGACCGCTATGGCGCGAAGGACGAACGCAGCATGAAGCTCCGCTTCCATGCGCAGACCGCCGGCTGCTCCCTGACGTGGCAGCAGCCTTATAACAACGTGGTCAGGACGGCTCTTCAGGCGATGGCCGCCGTCCTCGGCGGAGCGCAGTCGCTGCACACGAATTCACTCGACGAGGCCCACGCCCTCCCCTCCGAGCACGCCGCGACGCTCGCGCTGCGGACACAGCAGGTCATTGCGCACGAAAGCGGCGTGACCGCCGCTCCGGACCCATTCGGAGGCAGTTATTACCTCGAAAACCTCACTGCCAGACTGGAATCCGGGGCGTTGAGCTATATCAAAGCCGTCGACGAAATGGGCGGTATGGTGGCTGCGATCGAGCAGGGTTACCCGCAGTCCGAGATCGCCCGCGCCAGCTACGAATACCAGCAAAAAATGGAGAATGGCGAGGCTGTGATCGTTGGAGTCAACCGCTTCCGGAGCGAGGAAGACAAGCCGATCGACATCCTCAGAATCGACCATTCGGCGGAACAGCGCCAGCGCGCCAGGCTCGCCGAACTGCGCGCCGGCCGCAACCGCGGAGAGGTCGAACGAAGCCTCACGGCATTGCGCCGCGCGGCCAGCAGGACCGACAATCTGATGCCCTTCATCCTCGACGCCGTGCGCGCATACGCTACGCTCGGAGAGATATGCGGCGCGCTTCGCGAGGTTTTCGGAACATGGGAAGAACGCCCTGTCCTCTGATATGACGCATCCGATTCGCGTACTCGTCGCCAAGCCCGGCCTCGACGGCCATGACCGCGGCGCGAAAGTCATCGCGAGGGCCCTCCGGGACGCGGGCATGGAAGTCATTTATACTGGTTTGCGACAGACGCCGGAAATGATTGTGAATGCCGCCCTGCAGGAAGATGTGCAGGTGATCGGGCTCTCGATTCTCTCCGGAGCGCACAACGCTATCGTGCCTCGCGTGATGGAGTTGCTGCGCGAAAAGGAGATGACCGACGTCAAGGTGGTCGTCGGCGGCATCATTCCGGACGAAGACGCAAGGGAACTGGAAAAGCACGGAGTAGCGCGGGTTTTCCAGCCGGGCGCTTCACTGGACACGATCATTTCATGCGTACGCGCGGCGGCTGGTTTGAAATAGAGCGAAACACGCCCGGCGAGAGCCGCGCCGTTTCACAAAAGGTGGACATGGACAAGCACCTGAAGATCGCGGTTTTTATCGACTTTGACAATATTGAAATCGGCGTGAAGTCAACGCTTCAGCGTGAATTCGACGTCTCGGTGGTCCTTGAGGCCCTGAAGGAGCGCGGCGAGATTATCACCAAAATCGCGTACGCCAACTGGGGCCGCATGGAGAATTCGACGCGCCAGCTTTCGGAATACGCGGTCCAGATGGTGCAGCGCGATCCGTCTCCGCGCGGCGACAAGAACGGCGCCGACATCAATCTGGCGCTCGATGCGCTCGAACTCGCCTTCACGCACGACCACATCAACGCCTTCGCGATTGTGAGCGGCGACAGCGACTTCATCGCGCTGGTGAACAAGCTCAAGCAATACGACAAGACTATTTTCGTCGTCGGCGGCAAGGCGTTCACGAGCACAATACTCCAGAAGAACTGCCACGAATTCATCAGCTACGAATCGCTGCTGGACGACAGCCGCCCCTCTCGCCCGCCTCACCATTTCCGGCAGGAGCAACCGGCGCAGGAGCGCGGCGGTCAGCCGCAGGGGCCGCGTCCGCAGCAGGAACCGCGCCCACCGCATCAGCCCGCCGGTGGCGGCGGCTCACGCCGCCCGGTTCTCGACCTGCACCAGGCGATGCCGCTCGTCGAGCGCGCTCTGCAGGTGCTCGAACGCCGCGAAGTGCGTCCGCAACTGGGGTTGCTGAAATCGACGATGCTGCAACTCGACTCCAGCTTCAGCGAGCGCGCCTACGGAGCGGGATCCTTCACCGACTTCATCGAGCGCCTGCGCAAGTCGGACATGATTCATGTCACCGGCGGCGAAGGGCGTTATATGATCCAGCGCAAGCGGACCGGCGCGCCCGAAAAGACCGTCAAGCCCGAGGAAGCGCTCCCGTTCCTGCGCGACGTGCTCGAAAACCACCGGCTCGAAATGGAAGAAGGCGTCACGGCCGAGGACCTGATGGGCTGGGTCAAAGAGGAAGCGCCGACTTTCGACTGGAAGAGTTTCGGTTTTCAGGAGTTCAGCGAATTTCTGAACTATGCGCAGGACAAGACCGTCGTGCGCATCGAACCCGACGAGACGCAGGGCCTCATGGTTTATCTCGGAGCCGAGTTCCATCCGCCCGCCATCCCGGAACCCGAGCCGATACCGATGCCGGAAGAGGCGGAGGAAGAGATCGAGGAGCAGCAACCAGTCGTGCCGGGCCAACCGACTGCTCGCTCGTCGCGCGTTAAAAAAGGCACAAAGAAGGCGACGGCGAGCGAGCCGGACGGCAATGTCGTCGCGCCTGCAAAACGGGCTCGCAAGGCAGCCGCTCCGAGGAAGCGGAAAGCCGCAACTCCGCCGGCGGAATAGGCGCATTCACAGTTCGCTCGCAAGCCGGAGGTAAGACGCATATCGGGAGTTTTCGCTCGACCGAACAGCGCGCTCCGGCTCCCCGCGATGCGTGCGGTCGTGGAAGCGGCACCCGTGTCACGGCCGTACAGACACCGGGATCGACCTTCCTGGCTTTCGCGTCGGGAGACAGGCACCGTCTGATATCCTCGAATCCAACAGCAGCGTGCCCGATCCGACATTCGATGAGAATTATCTGCGCGCACTGCAGCAGCATGACGCGGAAGCCGAGAACTTCCTGATCACGCACTTTACGCGGCCGGTTCAATTGAAACTGAGAGCCCGCCTGCGGTCCGCGGAGCTCGCGCAGGATGCTTGCCAGGAAACATTTCTGCGCGTACTCCGATATTTTCAGGCTGGCCGAACACTCGATAATCCGGCCAGCCTGCCTGGTTTCATTCATACCGTTTGCCATAACGTCGCGCTCGAGTTCCTCCGCGCCCACACGCGTCAAAGTCAGATTCCGGAGAATGCCCCGGAGGCCGAAGATACGGGACTTACTCCGGAGGGCCGGATGGTGACCGAAGAATGCCGGGAACTGGTCGGGCGAGTGTTGAGCGAAATGCCGGAAAAGGACCGCCAACTCCTCCGCCGCGTGTTGCTGGAGGAAGAAGACAGAGAGCAGATCTGCAGGGAGTTCCAGGTGGATCGCGACTATCTGCGCGTGCTTGTGCACCGCGCCCGAAACCGGTTCCGGGCCGTTTTGTTGCATGGAAACAGAGTGAAAAAGGTTTCATGGGCGGGGCAGGAAACGCGATGAGTCCAGGCCGCACTAACAGATCGACGAGGCGCTGAAACATTGGACCACCTCGAAGCACACCAGACCCAGGCCGCGGAGCGCTATCTCCTCGGCGAACTCACGGCCGTCGAAGCCGAAGAGTTCGAGCGGCATTACTTCGAGTGCGCCCATTGCGCGGCGGCAGTGGAATCGGGAGAACTGTTTGCTGCCAATGCGCGAGCTTACTTCCGCGAGCCCGATAAGGCAGCAGTTCGAGCGATCGCAAAAGAGCCGAAACCCTCGTTCTGGCAGGCTCTCGCCGCCTTCTGGCGGAAACCGTTTTTTTCATTGCCGCTTGCGGCGGCGCTCGTGTGCATCACGATCTACCAGGGAGCTTACGTCATCCCATCGCTCCGCCGGAGCGTGGACAGCGCCGGCCCGCTGGACGAATTCCAACTGACAGGCGCATCCCGAGGCGCGGGGACGGTGATTCGCGCCTCTTCCCGATCTCCCTTCATTGCTCTTGCGGTCGACCTTCCACCCGGCCTTACGTACCAGCGCTTTCTCTGCGTCGTTTCCAGCGGCGACAGGACGATCTTTCAGGTCTCCCCGGTCGAAGCGCCAGCCGATGGACAGCCACTCCGCATCTATGCGCCCGTGAAGAACCTCACCCCCGGCAATCTGGAACTGACCGTCTTCGGGCTTGGACCCGGCGGCCAGCAAGCTGATAAGATTTCAGCCTGGCCATTCGAATTCCAATTCAAGTAAGGCGCGAGGTCTGACTTGCCCAGACGCTATCGGTTCAAAGGAAGCGCCATCGGCGCGGCGGGCGTGATTACGACGCCGTTCAAAGAAGTAATCGACGTACAGGCTCCATCCGTACTGCATGATATCGGGGGATACGGGTCATCCCGAACGAACGATTTCCGCCATCGCGATATTCTCCATTTCGACGAGGCGCACACGGTGGTCACGGGATCACGGACGCATCTGGACCACGATGTTCCCACTTACAGCACACTCGTGAAGTCGACCGTCACGAAGCTGAACATCATGGGGATGGTGACGGCGGACCGCGTCGTGGCCAATCTGACATCAACGTACCGGGACGAAGCCGA
>DASZUZ010000294.1:0-4582 GCA_035547415.1 Bryobacteraceae bacterium
TGATCCACGCCGACGAGCGTCGGCGCAAGGCCCGCCCACGCCAAAGAAGAGACGGGATTATTGTCAAGGAACAATCGGGGGACGGACTGGAGCGGAGGCGTCCCCATGGCGGCGGCGCCATCCGACGGCTGCTGCGCGGCAAGTCCGAAGCCGGTTCCGAAGAGCGCGATGTAATCTCCCGGCGCGGCGCTGTTCGAGGGGGAGTTCACGGAAGCCGTCCCGTCAGGCCGGATATTGAGCGCGGCCGCGGATCCGCAGCCGCTTCCGTCCGCGGAGAAGAATCCCGGCGCGGTGGACGTCACCCCGGCGATCTCGGGCGCACTCGAACCGCCGGAATTGGTGACGACAACGGGGACGGCCCCGATCGACGAATCCGGGGCCGCAATGGAGGCGGGAACCTGCACATTGATCTGCGTCGGAGAGACGAACAGGATCGGGGCGGGAACGCCGTTGACGGTTACCGAGGTTCCACCGAGAGCGAACGGGAGGGGCGCGCTCGCGGACTGCATTTTCGCCGCAAGGTTCGAGCCGAAGATGGCAATCGTCGCTCCGGGCGTAATCGGCGAAGCCCATGAGGCCGCGTTTACGACGCCGCCGCGCGCGATCTGCGGAGCCTGAGCAAACGCGCCCGAACAGGCCGCAAGGATGAGAATCGATACACCGATGGCTCTGCGAGTCTCTGTGAGCACAAGGATCAGGACGCCGCTGCTTCCGGTTTTGTAACGCGCCCGGATTTCAGAGCAGAACGTTTATTTCATGCCCTGCGTAAGACGATCGGCCGCTTCGATTCCTCCGGCTGTGCGAATTCCTGGTACGTTGAAGTATTTCAGGTAATCCTCGTCGGTTCCGTGAAACGCCGTTCGATCACCTTGCAGTTTCACCGGAACCGGAGCGATCGCCGCCGCGAATTCATTCCACACCGACGGCGCGGTTCCAACACCGATCAGTTCAATCGGCCCGGGGTATTTCCTGTGCAGCCACGCGAGTGCGGTCAGAATGTCCTGCGCGCGGCAAGCGTCGTCCGTCAGGTTGAAGCTCAGAAAGTGCTTCGCCGAACGGTCGCGCGGCGCAACCGCTTTGCCGGTCTGAAAGACGTCGATCGCCAGCGCGGGACGTCCGGCTGGAGCGTCACTCAGGCTCCCCCCGATCACGAGCGCTGGCATCCCCTTCCCTTCCCGGAATCGGAAAGGAATGCGGTCACCCACGTTCGGGCGGCTCAGCGCGTTGTCATCGCTGACAACTTCTTCCGGCCACTCGGCGGCGAGAGCCATTTGCAGATGCTCCCGCGGGTCGCCCGCCGGCGTCCGATGTTTCCATTCCCCGAATAATTTCGCATAGGTCAGGGCGCCTTCCGGCAGGCCGCGCCCGGAAAGCGCGAGCATGCTCTGGAGCATCTGAATGTCGGCATTCTTTTCGGCGAACTTATCCGCATCGGGCGCATGTAGAATGTGCTTCGCGAAAAAGCGGTAAACGGCCTCGCGATTCTGCTTGTTGTAATTGTGCGGCGCGTCAAGCTGAATCGTTTCCACGTTTTCCGGTTTGCCGTACAGCTCATAAATGCGGCGGATCGCGGGATATTCCTCAGTGGGCGTATTGCGTGTCCAGTCGCCCGTTGCCGAGACCATCAGGAGCGGCTTCGGGGCTATCATCGCCGCAATCTCGACGTTGTTCGTGCCGAGCCGGACTCCCGGCGCATTCTCACAGAAATCGCCGCCCTGCATGATCGCGGAAATCATATTGACGGGCGCAAAGTACTGGACCCGGTCGTCCACCGCGGCGAGCAGGAGCGTCTGCGTCGCGCCCCCGGAGGCGCCGGTCATGGCGATACGCGAGGCGTCCACGTCATCGAGCGACGAAACGAAATCGAGCGCGCGGATGGAGTTCCAGAGCTGCAGCCCGAGCGGACCGAACGACCATAACTGCTCCGCGGGGCTGCCAAAAGCGTGTGGCGTCTGGATCGTATCGTTGTATCCGACCATGTCCCACGCGAACGTGACATATCCCTGGCGAGCGAGATTGGCGCCGAGACTCGGGCCGGAATAAAGCGGTTGGTTTTCCAGCCGCCCGTAAGTCCAGTGGCCGTGCGGATTCAGTACAGCGGGATGCCTGCCGACGCCATTCAGAGGCCGGTAAAGGTTGCCGCCCAGATAGTATCCGGGCATGGTCTCGATCAGGACCTTTTCGATCGTGCAGTCTTTCGTCTGCACGCGACCGAAGACCTGCGCGTGCAGCGGCGTGCGCTCCGGCATCGGGTCGAGTCCCGCCGAAAACAGAATGCGGCGGCGCAGTTCCGCTTTGCGCTTTTCCCACGACGCGAGCGTCTTGTAGCTCGGCGGCGCGAAATGCGTATCCGTGTTCGGAACATTGACATTCCGCGAATCCTGCGCCGGAACGCTCGCGGCAAGCAGCAAGAGTGCGCTGAGGACCATCCCCAGACTCTATCGCAACAGCGAAGCTATCGCAGTAAGTCTTCGAGCTGGATCTTTGCGCCGGTCTTTTCGTCCCGATACTTCACGATCACGGGCGTATAGATGGAGATGCCCCAATCCTTGCCGGGACCGCTCGTGACCGCGCGGGAACCCGCAACCAGCACCGCGCCTTCGGGGACAATCAGCGGCTGATCATCCGTTGCGCGATAGACCTCGCCTCGCACCAGGTCGTAAACCGGCGTCGAACGGTTGAGGATCGTGCCGGTGCCGAGAACGGCCTGCTTCTTCACGACCGTGCCTTCGTAAACGCCACAGTTACCGCCGATCAGCACATCGTCTTCGATGACGACCGGCAGCGCGCCAACAGGTTCCAGGACTCCGCCAATCTGCGACGCGGCCGAGATATGGCAGTTGCGTCCGATCTGCGCGCAACTGCCGACCAGCGCGTGCGAGTCGATCATCGTACCGTCCGCAACGTACGCGCCAGCGTTGACGTACATGGGCGGCATACAGGTGACACCGCGCCCGATGAAGCAGCCGTCGCGAATGCTCGATCCGCCCGGCACGATGCGCACACCGTCCGACGGGCTGAAGCGGTGGACGGGATAAGTCGACTTATCGAGAAACGGCTGGCGCGCCGGATCGATCGACATGTCCACGATCGAGCCGATGCGGAAGCCCAGCAGGATCCCTTTCTTGACCCAGCCATTCACGCGCCATCCGGTGGACTGCGAGGCGTCGGGTTCGGCGGCGCGGATCGCCCCGGCATTCAACGCTTCTTTGAAGCGGGCGAAGAGCGCGAAATGTTCCGCCGTGTATTGCTCTGGTTTGTTGTCGAAAAGCTGCTCAATGGCCTGCTGCAATCTATCGGACCTCCGCCACGGTCGCAAGCCCGACAGCCTGCAGAACCTGTTCGATCTTCTCTTTGCCGGCGTCGCTCGGCGGGACCATGGGCAGACGGTAGACCGGTTCGAGAAGGCCCATTCGATACATGGCCCACTTCACTGGCCCCGGGTTGGCTTCCACGAAGTTCACCTGCATCAGCGGGAAGTAGCGGCGCTGTACTTCGCGCGCGCGAACGAAATCGCCCTGCAGCCCGAGCTGCGCAAGTTCCGTCATCACATGCGGAATCTCGTTCGAGACCACAGAGATGACGCCGCGGCCGCCCAGCGCGATCAACGGAAGCGTGATCGCGTCGTCTCCGGAGAGCACGACGAAACGCTCCGGCACGCGGTGGATAATCTCCGCCATCTGCGTGATGTTCCCGGAAGCTTCCTTCACACCGACAATGTTGTCAATCTGCGAGAGCCGGACCATCGTCGCCGGGTCGACGTTGATTCCCGTGCGCCCCAGAATGCTGTAAACAATAATCGGCAGATGGATCGCGGAGGCGATTGCCTTGTAGTGCTGGTAAAGACCTTCGGGCGTCGGCTTGTTGTAGTAGGGCGTGACGGACAGAATGCCGTCCGCGCCGAGGCGCTCGCACTCCTTCGCCAGTTCGACGACCTCGTGCGTGTTGTAGCCGCCCGCGCCCGCGACCACCGGAACCTTGCCGCCCGCTTCCTCGACCGTGATTTCAACGACGCGCAGGTGCTCTTCGCGCGTGAGCGTCGGGCTTTCTCCGGTCGTGCCGCAGGGCACGAGAAAATCAATGCCGTGCTCGATCTGCCGCTGCACCAGTTTGCGCAGCGTCGCTTCATCCAGTGAACCGTCTGTCCGGAATGGCGTTACCAGAGCCGTTCCGCATCCTGTAAACATGTCCCACCTCCTCAAAACAGGATCTCGCCGAATTCGTGAAATCCTTTTTTCCCTGCCACCCACTCGGCGGCTTTGACGGCGCCGAGCGCAAATCCTTCACGGCTGCGGGCCGTGTGCCGGAGCGTAATCGTATCCGCGGCGGAATCGAAGCCGATCTCGTGCGTGCCGGCGATGGTTCCGGCGCGGTTGGAACCTACGTCGACGCGGCGCTCGTAGCCGGCCTTCCGCATCTCGTCCACCAGTTTCAGGAGCGTGCCGGACGGGGCGTCCTTCTTCGCGGAGTGGTGAATCTCCCAGGCCCAGGCTTCATACTCGGGGGCCCCGGACAGCAGCTTCGCCGCTTCCGCCACGATCCGGAAGAAAGCGTTCACGCCCACCGAGTAGTTCGGGCTCCA
>DASZUZ010000295.1:0-2657 GCA_035547415.1 Bryobacteraceae bacterium
GGAAGGTCGGCACGCAGGGTTACTGCATGGGCGGCCCCATCGCGTTTCGCACGGCGGCCGCCGTCCCCGATCGCGTCGGAGCCGTTGCCTCCTTCCACGGCGGCGGACTCGTGACGGACAAGCCGAACAGCCCGCACCTGCAGGCCGCAACGAGCAAGGCGCAGTTCCTGATCGCCATCGCGTCGAATGACGACATGCGCTCGCCCAACGACAAGAACATCATGAAAGAGACTTTCGCCAAAGCGAACCTGCCCGCAGAGATCGAAGTGTACGCCGGAGCCGCGCACGGCTGGTGCCCGCCCGATTCGAAGGTCTACAACGAGCATCAGGCGGAAAAGGCCTGGAGCCGCCTGCTGGATCTCTACGGAAAAGCCCTGGCCTGAGGGATTCTGATCCGCCGCCGTTTCATGTGGGGTCGGGGCTTCGGCCCCGCCGCCGGGCTTCCGCCCGGCGCAAATCAGGCGACCAACTGATTCTTGAGCTCTGAAGGCGGTTTGGGAGCTGATACATTCGTGACTATTTGTGTTTCGCGGTTCTCCCGCCTGACCAGCCTTTCCAATGCCTGATTTCTACGAGTTCTTCGCCGGCGGTGGCATGGTTCGGGCCGGGCTCGGGCAACAATGGCGATGCGCCTTCGCCAACGACCTCGATCACAAAAAAAGCCGCAGCTATCGCGAGAACTGGGGCGGCGCTGAACTCACGACCGCCGACGTCGGGTCACTCGCCACGTCCGACCTTCCCGGCCGCGCCGACCTTGCCTGGGCATCCTTCCCCTGCCAGGACCTTTCTCTCGCCGGGGCCGGAGCCGGCCTGAAGGGGAACCGGTCTGGAACGTTCTGGCCTTTCTGGCGACTAATGAAGGGGTTGATCGCGGAAGGCCGGGCGCCTCGACTCGTGACGCTGGAGAACGTCTGCGGCACGCTGAACTCCCACGACGGCAGGGATTTCGTTACGATTTGCGACGAGGTTTGGCAAGCCGGATATTCCCTCGGCGCAATGGTCATCGACGCATCCCGCTTCGTCCCGCAATCGAGACCGCGTCTCTTTATCGTCTGTGTTCACCAGAGTGTCACCGTCCCCGAGGCTTTGATTCTGAACGGGCCGTCGCTGCCCTGGCATACCCGATCCCTGACGACCGCGTGGAACAGACTCTCCGCAAAAGCGAGACAGTCGTGGATCTGGTGGAATCTTCCAGCCCCGCCCGAGCGGACCACCGTGTTTGCCGATCTCGTCGAAGACGATCCCCGGGATGTGACGTGGTTCTCGAGAGAGGAGACACGGAAACTGCTCGCGAAGATGAGCGAAATCAACCGCGCCAAACTGGATGCGGCGAAGCGGCGGAAGCGGCGAATGATAGGCGGACTCTATCGTCGAACTCGCCACGACGAATACGGCCGGAAGGTACAGCGGGCTGAAATCCGGTTCGACGATGTCTCGGGCTGTCTCAGAACGCCGGCGGGCGGGTCGAGTCGCCAGACAATCGTGGTCGTGGAGGGGCGGTCAGTAAAGGGGCGCCTCATTTCACGTCGCGAGACGGCTCGCCTGATGGGACTGCCGGACAGCTATAAACTGCCCGAGAATTACAACGAGGCCTATCACCTCACGGGCGACGGTGTCGTGGTCCCCGTCGTGCGGTATCTCGCGGAGCATCTGTTCGAGCCGATCCTCAATGCAGGTCGGAAGACTGGCGCCATAGCTGCATGAGCATCATCCCGTGCCTCCAGAACGAGAACCTTCGCAGACTTATTGAAGAATACGCGGAAGTTCTGAAGACGGAGGCCCACCGGCTGGGTACGCATGGACTCGATGAAAACGAGTTTTACAACAGCGGCATCTTTCGCGGCGCGATAGAGCGGATTCGGGGCCAATTCTCGGCCACGATGCGCGACAAGCGGGACTTTGCAAAGCAGGTTCTGGACCACATGCGGGACCGCGGGTTTATCACGGGCTGGGAATCTGCCGGGGAATCCAACCGGCACGATTATGCGGTTCGGCTACCTGGCGGGCGTACTGCCGTGATCGAGTTGAAGGGATGCCTGGACGGCAACAATACGAATATTTTCGAGCGGCCCGCCCATGCGCAGGAATTCATCATATGGAGTATCTGCACAAATCCAGGGGCCGATCCGCGGCACAATACCTGGTCCGGAATTCACACGCGCCTGAGTGCGGAGATCATTGCGCGGCAGCAACGCGTCGATGGCCTGATCGTGTGGGACATGGTGTGCGGTACCGTCGGAAGGCCATGCCCGAAGCTCGGGCACGGCTCGGATCGGATCACTGCGGTCTCGCATCATCAACTTCCTCCGGCCTGCATTTATCTGATGCCCGCGACCATCGCCAGTCCGCGCAACAATCCGCGTCCAGTGGCCCAGTCTCTCGATGACGTGCAACTCCTGAAGGCTTTCCACTCCTGCTTCGACGGTAAAGAGGAGGAAGTCAATTACGTCGATTTCGAAGTGGAGCACCGGGGAGCCGACACCGTCCGGAAAACCCGCATCAGGCGCGCGGGGGCGCTTGTGCGAGAGTCAGAATTTACGGCAATACGTAGGGCATAACCCTGCATCATATGCCGGCAAAGCTCCAAAAATGATCTTGACCGGCAATGTGGTTAAACGCCATGCGATAGGCTGCCGTAATCCTTGAGCGATCCATTG
>DASZUZ010000296.1:0-5357 GCA_035547415.1 Bryobacteraceae bacterium
AAAACGAGCACAGCGCTCGGCGATGCTTCGCCATCGGGTGCAGCGCCAGCAGGAGATATTCGCGCTGGCGGAAGGCATCGAGCGCCTGGTTGCGCAGAATTTCGACAATGAACAGCGGAAGATTACAACGGCCGACCGTGAGTTCCGGGCTTCCCTTGGCGTCACCACGGCGATTGCGCTTGTTCTCGGACTCGCGATCGCCGGGATCACGCTGGCGCGCATGCTCGCGCTCGAACGGCAGTCGCAACTGGCGGAATCCGAACTCCGGCGTCTCTCCGCGCAGATCCGCACGGCCCACGAACAGGAAAGAAAATACCTTTCGCGCGAACTGCACGATCAGGTAGGTCAGATGCTCACAGGCCTGCGGATGGAACTGGCATCGATCGCGCGGCTGCACGGGGACGCCGAAAGCGAAGTCTCGTCGAGAATCGCCCGCGCGAAAGGTACCGTAGAGCAGACGCTGCGCATCGTCAGGAACATCGCGATGCTCCTGCGGCCCTCGATGCTGGACGATCTGGGCTTATCGCCGGCGCTCGCCTGGCTGGTCAAGGAGGTGTCCCGATCGAGCGGCCTCGAAATTCAGTCGGTTATCGATCCCGCCGTCGACTCGATGCCGGATCCTTATCGGACGTGCGTCTACAGAGTCGTACAGGAGGCGCTGACGAACGCCGTCCGTCATTCCGGCGCTCGCCACGTGACCATCTCGGTGAGACACGCGGGGCCCTGGTTTGTGGGCGTAGTCACGGACGACGGCCATGGCTTCGAACAGGACACACGGAAAAGCCGCGGGCTCGGACTGCTGGGCATGGAGGAGCGAGTCAGGGAAATCGGGGGAAGCATTCGTATCGAATCATCGCGGGGACGTGGCGCTCACATCGAGTTCCGTCTGCCCGTGGCCAATATCAAGGGAACCGAGAATGATCCGAATTCTGATAGCGGACGATCACGGGATCGTTCGGACCGGCTTGAAGCTTCTGCTGGAGCGAGTGGAGGACATGGAGGTGATCGGCGAAGCGGCTGATGGCCGGGATGCCGTGCGCCTTGCCGGTGAACTGAACCCCGATATCGTCATCATCGATATTGGAATGCCTCTGCTCAACGGTCTCGACGCGACCGCGCAGATCACGCGAAATAACGATCGGATCGGCGTCATCATCCTGAGCATGTATACGGACGAGAGCTACATCATGCGGGCTCTCGACGCCGGCGCGCGGGGATACCTGCTGAAAGATACGGCGGACGACGACATGGAGCGCGCGATTCGCTCAGTCGCCATCGGCCGGCCATTCTTCTCCCCACCCGTGGCCCAGGCGCTGCTCGACGACTACGTCAAGCTGATGCGGGAGCGGGGGATCAAAGATTCCTACGACCTGCTGACGGAGCGCGAACGCGAAGTGCTGCAGCTTCTCGCCGAAGGCAAATCGAACAAGGAAGCGGCCACGATCCTCGACCTGAGCCCGTACACCATCGAGACGCACCGGCAGAATCTGATGCAGAAGCTCGGCCTGCACAATACGGCTGAGATTGTGCTCTACGCGGTTCGAAAAGCCATCATCGCGGCCTGACCGTTATTTGCGGGGCGGCTGCGGATAAGCCCCGGCGGGCAGATTCGGATTGACGGGCCGGTTATGCGATTCCTCCCAGGCTTTCTGTACCGGCTCCGGAAAGGTTTTCAGCAGGGCTTCGATGCGCGTCATCATCTGAGCCACGATCCGCGGATTTTCCGCCGCGACGTCATAGCTTTCGTCCGAGTCGTGAGCCAGGTCGTACAGCTCCGGCCGGGGCAGAACGAAACTGTGGCGGCCTCCCGGAGGCGCGGGAGTATATGCGGCCGTATTATGCCGCGCAATATGAAGCTTCCAGTTCATCCAGCGCGCGCACTGCAGATCCCAATTGTCAAAATACAGCAGGACTTCCCTGTCGATGGAGTTTCGCTGCCCGCTGAGAAGAGGCCAGATATCGATGCCGTCGAGCGGCTTTGCGGGAAGCGGCGCATCGCATAACTTCGCGACGGTGGGGAAGACGTCCATCATCGACGCAAGCCCTTCGCAGACGTGACCTTTCGGGATGCGGCCCGGCCAGCGAGCGATAAACGGCTCGCGAACGCCGCCTTCGTACGTGGTGTTCTTGCGGCCTCGCAACCGGCCTGGGCTGCCTTGATACCAGGGCCCGTTGTCGCTCGAGAACATGACCAGCGTGTTGTTGTCGAGATTGTTTTGCCGCAGGGCTTGCAGTATCTCGCCGACGCTCCAGTCGAGTTCTTCCACAACGTCTCCGTAGAGGCCTTCGGCGGATTTGCCCCGGAACCGTTCAGACGCGCCCAGCGGTATATGCGGGAAGGTCTGAGGAAGGTACAGGAAGAACGGCGAGGACTTGTTTTCGCGGATGAACCGGACTGCCTGTTCGGTGTAGCGGCGCGTCAGGGTTTCGAGCGGAACCGGATCTTCGACAACCTCGGTGTTGTGCAGCAGACATCGCGGCGTCATGTCGTTGCTATACGGAATGCCGAAATATTCATCGAAGCCGCGGCTCGTGGGCAGGTATTCCGCGGGCCGGCCCAGGTGCCACTTGCCGATGCACATGGTCTTGTAGCCGCGACCTTTCAACAGGTTCGCGAGAGTCGTTTCGTCGCGATCCAGGCCGCCTGGGTCGGTGGGAAACAGGACACGCGGAACTCCAACGCGAGTGGGATAGCGGCCCGTGAGCAGCGCGGCGCGTGAGGGTGAACAGACAGGATCGGCGGCGGAGAAGTTCGTGAAGCGAATGCCTTCGGCTGCCATGCGATCGAGATTCGGCGTTCGAATCTTCGAGCCATAGCAGCCCAGATCCCCGTAGCCGAGGTCATCGCAGAGGATGAAAACGATGTTCGGAGCGCCGGTGGTCGCGGCGGGGAGCATGGAAGCGCCGGCCGCCACGCCGGTGGTAGCGAGAAATTCGCGTCGGGTCAGCATGGGAGATAAGAGGCTCTTTCAATATACGATCGACCCGGATCAATCCCGCACACAGCGGAAGCCGATATTTGTCGTGGAGCTGTCCGGCGTATTCGACGTTCTCGCCGCGACGCGATAGCGATTGCAGTAAGAGCGGTGGCAGAGGTACGAACCGCCCTTCATCAGCCTGGCGGATCCCTCGGGCGGGCCCACGGGATTGACGCGCGTGGCGGTCAGGTGCCAGGACGGATGAAACCAGTCGGCGCACCATTCCCACGTATTCCCCGTGATGCCGAACAGACCGTATCCGTTCGGGGGAAATGCGCGGGCGGGCGCGGGAGCGGTGAACCCATCCTCGCCGGTATCGCGGTCGGGGAATTCGCCCTGCCAGATGTTGCAGAGATGGCGGCCTCCGGGAGTGAGTTCGTCGCCCCATGGATAGAGCTTCTGCTCGAGGCCGCCGCGCGCGGCGTATTCCCATTCGGCCTCGGTCGGCAGGCGTTTGCCGGCCCACTCCGCGTAAGCAGCAGCGTCGTTCCAGGAGACCTGCACGACGGGATATTCGCCGCGCGCAGCAATGCCGGAGTCAGGCCCTTCCGGATGAAGCCAGTCGGCGCCGTTCACCTTGCACCACCAGTTCAGACCGGGGACACTGCGGTCGACGATTTCGTCGAAGCGCTCGGGCGGAATGTGGCCGCGGAAGACAAAGGCCCAGCCGAAGCGCTCGGCCTCCGTGCGGTACGCGGTCGCGTCGATAAATTCGCGGAACTGCTCATTCGTGACGGGCCCGATGTCCATCAGGAACGGGTCAATGGTGACCTCGCGGACCGGACCCTCCCCGTCGGCCGGGAAGCCTTCGCTGGTATCGGTTCCCATGAGGAACGGCCCGCCGTCAAGGCGGACCATGCCCGACGTCGAGCCGCTGGTGACGCGCTGACGCTCCGCGGCGGCGCGACGCGATACCGCGAGCTGAACCGCGCGCTGCTGGCTGGGTACGCAGCACGGGTGAGGCACGCCGGCGTCGGCGAAAAGTTTGAACTCCGGCTTCATACGGTCTCGATGACGGCTTTCGCGCGAAGCTGGTCCACAAACCGGTCGATCGCGCGCTGTCTCTTTTCAGCGTAGAGCACGTTCGCGATCTGCTCGCGCGCGTCATCGAGCTTCGGGATTCCTTCGGGCCGGTATTCGATGACCTTCGCGACATGGAAGCCGAAGGGCGTCCGAAAGATGCCGCTCACCTCACCGGTACGAAGCGCGAAGACCGCATCGTCGAACTCGGGCACCATCTGGCCGCGCGGAAAAAAACCGAGATCGCCGCCGCGGCCGGGACAATCGGAGAGTTCATCGGCCACGGCCGCGAAGTCTTCTCCCTGCGCGATCCGCGCTACGACTTTTTCAATGGCCGAACGCGCCTCGTCTTCGCTGGTCTTCTCATCCACGTTGCGCACGATGTGGGCGGCGCGCACCATCTCCGGCAGATATAACTGCCCGGAGTTGCGCCGGTAATACTCGGTGATCTCTTTGGCTTTGGGCGGCTGCAGTTTGGCAGTGAGGCGCGAGGTCAAGCGTTCGAGCCGGGCACGCAACTCTTCTTCGTTATCGCGGCTGAGACAGTTCGACTCCGCCGGGGCGTCGCCCGCTGAGTTGGATAGCTCAGAGTCGTTCCACGCGGCCTGCCGCAACAGCACGCGGTCAATTACATTCTCCCGCGCCCACTCTCTGGCACGGGCAAGGACCGCGCTTCGGGGTTCGCCACGCATGGCTTCCGCGAGGCGAGGAAGCATTGCCTGTTCCTCGGCTGCGATCTCGTTTTCGTCGAGTACTTCTCCATTTACTCGTGTTGGCATCTCTTATGCGGCCGGGACCGGGGGCTCCTTCGGCGACGTACCGTCGGGATTGTTTACCAGAGCGCCCGGCGGCGCCTTTACTGGTCCTTTCAGAATCGGATCGCTCGTGCGCTGCATCCAGGAATCGAGTCGGCCGCGCATTTCCGCGAGGACGTTCGTGACAGCGGGATCTCCCGCCAGGTTATGACGCTCTTCGGGATCGAAGACGAGGTCAAACAACTGCTCGGGCGGAACGGGACGATTGCGCCAGCCGAATTCGAGCCACACGTCTTTGCTGAGCGAATCGTCGCAGTTGGGCAGCACGGGACGCCGTCGCTCGTCGTAGTTGCGCATATAGCTCCAGCGTCTGGTGCGCATGCCGCGCTTGGGCTCATAGGCCGCGTGGTAGTTCACCTCGGCAAAGACCTCGTCATTGATCTCGGTCTTCGCCCCGCGAATCAGCGGCATGAGAGAGCGGCCTTCGAGCCAGGCTGGCGCCTGAATGTCCAGCATCTCGCAGATCGTCGGGAACAGGTCCAGTTGCGATACCAGCGCATCGGAAACCTTGCCGCCCGAAAATCCGCCGGGGCCGCGCATCATG
>DASZUZ010000297.1:0-12980 GCA_035547415.1 Bryobacteraceae bacterium
CCCAGCGGGATGGTGTCTCAGGCCGGACCGCCGCACCGGTGCCTCGGTAACGCGTGAACTCGGCCGAATCAGGTGCGGCCATGCCGCGCAGATCGGCCACGAGCAACCCCATTCCAAAAAGCGCCAGCGCCCCGCCGCAAACGACATTCGCGAAGACGAGAGATCGGCGCATCCGAAACGACGCATCGCAAAAGAGCCGGTAACCCAGATAGATACTCAGACAGCCGGCTGCCGCGATGACTACCCGGCCCAGTTCTCGAATCTGATTCGCGTCCACTTCGATTCGCCTCTATCGTCGGATATCAGCAGTTGGGTGGCCCAACTGCAACTCCTTTAAAAGCAACAGAAAACACCTTGCCCATTGGTGGTGGCCACTGGCCTGGTGGTGGTTTTCAGCCAACGTGCAGAAGTTGGCCGCGTGCTGTAAAGTGAGGTCGAATGCCCAGTGAAATGCGATTTGAGTTGCGCCAGATTTCCGGCTCTGCTTCCGAGGTCGCCATCCGCGACCACCAGATCCGCATCGACAGACCGGCGGACAAAGGCGGCGAGGACCGGGGCCCGATGGGTGGTGAGTTATTTCTGGCCGCTATAGGCGGCTGCTTTATGAGCACTCTTCTCGCCGCAATCCGGGCTCGGGACGCCGCTATATCGGGTGTTCGCACCAGCGTGATTGGAACGATTGACGGAACTCCCGCTCGATTCAGGGCGATCGAACTGCTCGTTTCCGCCGCATGCGACGGTCGCGACTTGCTCGACAGTCTTCTAACGATTGCGGAACGCGGCTGCATCATGGTAAACACGCTTCGGGGATCGCTGGAGTTGTCGGTCCGCGTCGGATCGCCCGACTGATTTTGCGGCCCACCACAAAGGCGGGATGATCGCCCCGAAGAGCCTCATCCGTATGCCGCGGCGTGCGTCAGCGTAACCAGATCGCGCTGGTCAGCGCCATAGCGAGAGTAAACTTCCAGAATGAAGCGCTTCGCCACGTTCGCTCTGTCCGTGTGTGCCACCGGACTCACCCTGCTTCCGTTGATGACGCAGCAGTCGCCCGCCCAGCAAAGGGCGGGGCAATTGCCACCCGGACGGGCAGGTGGACGAGGAGGCCGTGCTTTTACGTCTCCCATCCAGCCGAAACCCGAAGAACTGGCACAGGTGAAATCGAAGAGCGAGCAGATCGAAGCGCTCGTCAAAGAGCTTCGCGCGAAGCACGCCGACCCCGACCTCACAGGGGACGTTGACGTCTATGCCAAAGCGGGGCGATACCTGCTTGAGTTCCCCGAGCTTTTCGGAACCCAGAACGCCATCGATCATTCGATGGTTGTGCTCGACCAGGGCATCGAGCGCGGTAAACAACTCCTCAATCGCCAGTCACCCTGGACGACGGGTAGGAGCCAGATCCACGCTTACTACTCCCGGATGGATGGCTCCGTCCAGCCGTATCATGTCTCGCTTCCGGCGAACTACGATCCCACCAAACCCACCCGGCTCTATGTCTGGATGCACGGTCGCCAGAACAACACGACAGAGTCGGAATTCATTTATAGCTTCATGAATCCGCGCCCGCCCGGGAACGCTCCCGTAGCGGATCAGGGTCAGATCCAACTCGATCTGTTCGGCCGGATTAACAGCGCGGGCTGGCATTGGGCCGGCGAAGCCGACGTGTTCGAGGCGATCGCGGCCCTAAAGAAGCGCTTCAAAATCGATGACAAGCGGGTTATGCTGCGTGGCTTTTCGATGGGTGGAGAAGGCGGATGGCACATTGCGCTGCATTACCCGGACCGCTTCGCCGCAGCGGAAATCGGCGCGGGAACGTGGTCGAATCGCGCGGCTGCCGTTTCCGGGCTGAAGCCATATCAGCTCGCGACCCTGAAGATATGGGAAAACATGGAAGAGTGGGCGTTGAACGCCTATAACCTTCCGCTCGCCGGTCATGACGGCGATCACGACACTCAGGTGCCGTGCCTTCCTCCTCCTCCGCCGGGGACTCCGAATCGCGGCCAACTGGAATCCTCGCTCCGCACCCGCGCGCAACTCGAAAAAGAGGGTTTTCCGGCCGAAGGCGAACCTGACTTCCTTCACATGAAGGGGACACCCGATGTTTTCCTCATTTCGCAGAATACCGGTCACGGCACGAGCCCGCTGGTGCGCCAGCGTCTCGATGCTTTTCTCAAAGAGTGGGGCGACAAGGGACAGACATCGCCCGATCACATTCGTTTCCTGACTTACACCACACGCTACAACCACCATTACTGGGTTTCGCTGGATGGTCTCGAACAGCATTACGAACGCGCGGACATCGACGCGCAGCGCAGTGAAGGCGGCAAATCTTATGAAATCAAAACCCACAACCTGAGCCGGCTCGTCCTGCACGAGACGGAACACGCAAAGACCATCAAAATCGACGGCCAGGATCTCAAGGTCAGGTCGGGTCCCGAGGTGACGCTGCAGAAAACGGCAGCCGGATGGAAGGTAGAAAAGAACGGCCCGTGGACGGGTCTCCATAAGACACACGCTCTGCAGGGTCCGATTGATGACGCGTTCCTCGATCCCTTTCTGCTCGTCCGCCCGACCGGGACACCGTGGAATGACGCCGTGAACCAGCAAGCGTTGCGTACTATGGCGCGGTTCGACCGTCTGTGGGCGAAATATTTCCGTGGGCATCCTTTCGTGAAAGATGATAAAGATGTCACGGAAGCCGATTTCGCGAAATACCATGTCGTGCTGTTCGGCGATCCCGGCAGCAATAAATGGATCGCGAAGATGAATGGAAAGCTCCCCGTGAAATGGACGAAGCAATCGGTTTCCATCGGTGATCAGAGTTTCCCCGCCAACGAAAACTTCCCCGCGATGATCTATCCCAATCCGCTGCACCCTTCGAAATACGTGGTGCTCAATACCGGGCTGACGATCATCGACCGGGAGTACAACGGCGATTACGGCATGCCGCAATGGGGCGATTACGCGATCGTGAAGGCGAAGGAAGGATCAGACGTGCCGGATCTCGATGTCGCCGGGTTGTTTGACGAAAACTGGCAAGTGCGCAAGTAGAAGTACACTGTCCTTGAATGGAACGAAGCCTCGCCCGCCGCATCCTCGCGATCGGCGGGCTTTTGCTTTTCACGCTGATCGCCGGGGGCAGCGGCTTCATGCTCATCGAGCATTACCCTCCGTTCGACGCCTTTTACATGACACTGATTACCATCTCCACGGTGGGATATCAGGAACTGCATCCCTTGAGCCCGGCGGGACGCTTGTTCAATTCGTTCCTGATTCTGTTCGGCGTGAGCGTCATGTTCTTTTCGGTCGGCGTTATCACTCAGGGCATCATCGAACTCGAACTGCAGGATAAATTCGGAAGGAGAAGATCTCAGCGCGTGATCGACAGGCTTCACGACCACTTCATCGTCTGCGGGTTCGGCCGGGTAGGGCGTCACGCTTCCACAGAGTTGCTGCGCACGGGCGCGCCTTTCCTGGTGCTGGACCGCAACGAAGCACGAGCTCAGCAGGCCCGGCAATCGGGAATGAACGTTCTTGTGGCGGACGCGACGCGAGACGAATCGCTGCGAATGGCCGGGATCACCCGGGCCAGGGGACTGGTTTCCGCTCTTGCCACCGATGCCGACAATCTCTTCGTGATTCTCTCCGCCAAGAGTATGAATCCGAATCTGACGGTGGTTACGCGCGCGAGCGAAGAGGAAGCAGAAGCGAAACTACGGCGGGCCGGGGCGGACACGGTGTTTGCTCCATTTACGATGGCGGGACACCGTCTGGCTCACGCCCTCCTGCGGCCCCATGTCTCGACGTTCCTGGATTCCGCAACCATGGCTATGGGTCTGGACGTCTCTATAGAACAGGTGCAGGTCGGACCCGGCGCCGGCGTCTTGTCGAGAAGCCTGCGCGATCTGGACCTTCGGCGCGACCTGGGCGTTATCGTCCTCGCGATCCGTAAACCGGGCGGGCAAATGATCTTCAATCCGCCCGCCGAAACACTGATCGAGGCGGCAGACTATCTCATCGTTATGGGGACTGCGCCCGACCTTCGCAAACTGGAGAATCTGCTTACGACGCGAGTTCCCGCGGAATGACCGAGAGATCAGCCAGAAACAGCTCATATTCCCGCGCCGCACGATCCCGTTCCGGCATTCGGAGCAGCGCAGAAGGGTGAATGGTGGCCAGCAAGCGTCCGGACCAACGAGTCTCGAACAGCTTGCCGCGGTCGCGGGTTACCCGGAAACTGCTGCCCATGAGGGACTGCGCGGCTGTCGCGCCGAGACAGACGATCAGTTTGGGCCTGACGATTTCGAGTTCCGCCTCAAGCCAGGGCCGGCACGCGGAGATCTCGGCGGTGCGCGGTCTGGCGTGAATGCGACGTTTGCCGCGCTCCTCGAATTTAAAGTGTTTGACCGCATTCGTCACATATACGAGACTGCGATCGACGCCCACTTCCGCCAAAGCCTTATCCAGTATTCTGCCGGCGGGACCGACGAAAGGATGCCCCTGCCTGTCTTCCTGATCGCCCGGTTGCTCTCCGACCATGAAAACAGGTGCGTTTGCCGGACCTTCTCCAAAGACCGCCTGGGTGGCGTGCCGGTACAGATCGCATCCGTGACAACGCTGCACCGCCGCGGCGAGTTTGGGCAAAGTCGGATTCGACGGAATCCATTCTCTTGCGGACGGAGTCTGTTCAGCCATCGCCTTCATTTTGGCGCCACGGAGGCGCGGAGAACTGTGTCAGGCGCATCGCGCGAACAACAGGACCTTGACTTTGACATTCCCTTCAACACTGATATACTTGCGAATCTTGAGACGTTTCAAGCACTGGACGCGTCGTCCAAAGGAAGGTTCCCGGCATGCGTAAATTCTTATTGATCACCCTGTCGGTCACTGTCGCCACGCTCGTGATCTGGGCCGCCGATTGGCCGAGCCAGAGCGGGAATCCGCAGCGCGACGGATGGGCGAAGTCCGAAAAGGCGTTCACGAAAGAGAACGCGAAGAATATCGAACTTCTTTACAAGTACAAAGCCGATAACCAGCCGAAAGGCCTCACGGCTCTGACATCGCCGATGATCAACGGCATGCTGATCACGTATCTCGGCTTTAAAGAGATGCTGGTCTTCGGAGGGAGCGGCGACAACGTCTACTCCGTCGACGCCGATCTGAATCGCATCATCTGGAAGGCTCATTTCGATTACAAGGGCGACAAACCGCAGGCTGCCTCCTCCGCGCTTTGCCCCGGCGGACTCACTGCCGCGGTCGCGATGCCGGGCAGCAGCACAACGCTGGGCCGCGGATTCGGCCCCCCTCCCGGCCGCGGACGGGGCGGCCCGGGAGCACCCGGTCGCGGTCCCGCTGCTCCGGCGTTCCCGCCTGCACGGGGCGGCCTCTTCGCCACTGGCTTCGGACGCTCCGGCGTTTTCATCGCGGTCAGCAGCGATGGCTACCTCCACGCGCTGAACACCTCCACCGGCGCGGACAAGGTCCCTCCCGTGAAATTCCTGCCGCCCAACTCGAAAGTCAGCGCGATCAACGTAAACGATGGCATTCTGTACGCCGCTACGCTGGATAACTGCGGCGGCAACGCGAACGCTCTCTACGCGCTCGACATGTCGGGCGACGATCACACCCTTTCCACATTCGAAACTCACGGCAGCGGCCTCGCCGGTACGGCGGGCACCGCCATTTCATCGGAGGGAACCGTCTATGCGCAGGCGCCTGACGGCCAGGGTGACGTGGCCGGTCAATATAACGACACCGTGCTGGCGCTGTCAAAGGATCTCAAGGTCAAAGACTATTTCACTCCGCCGGGAACGCCTGCTCCCCTCACAAAGGGCATATCCTCGTCAGGCATCACCCCCGTCGTTTTCTCGTGGAAAGGGCGGGAACTCGTCGTCGCCGGATCGCGTGACGGCCGAATCTATCTGCTCGATTCGAAATCGCTGGGCGGAGCCGATCACCACACGCCGCTGGCACAGACAGACCCGATCGCGAGCCCCGATACGAAGTACGCGGGCAACGGTTTCCGTGGAACATTCTCGAGTTGGGAAGACGCGGAAGCGAATACGCGGTGGGTTTACGCTTCGTTATCGGGTCCGGTGAACAGCGCGGCGAAATTTGCGGACGCGAATGGCGCGGCCTCGCATGGCAGCATCGTGGCCTTCAAGGTCGAGGAACAGAATGGACAACCGGTCCTCACGCCGGCGTGGGTCTCGCGCGATATGGTGTCCCCCGCGCCGACGGCTACGGCGAATGGCCTTGTCTTCGCGCTATCCACAGGTGAATCGCCGCGCGAGGCAAAGGACAACGGCAATCCCTATAGCGTTTCGGAACGCGCAAAAATGGCGACGCGCGCGACGCTCTATGTACTCGATGGCTCGACCGGCGCCGAGCTTTACTCGAGCGGCAACATGACGTCAACCTTTGCGCATGGCTCGGGCATTGCTATCGCGAATCGCCGGATCTATTTCACGACTCACGACAACGTGGTTTATTCTCTCGGGTTCCTCGCGGAGCAACCGCAACTGACTGGAAAATAACTGGAGCGACGAATGCGAAAAAAACGAATCTTTACGATGGCGGCGCTCGCCTGCGGGCTCGCGTATGGAGCCGACTGGCTGACGGACGGATATGACGCCAAACGAACCGCATGGCAGCGGGATGAGCACATCCTGAACAAGGACAACGTCAAAAACCTCCAGATTCTGTGGAAACTGAACCTCGGCAATCAGCCGCGCGAGATGCACTCGCTCTTCCCGCCGCTCATCGTCAGCAACGTGCCAACCAGCAACGGACCAAAGCAGATCGCCATTGATGCCGGCATCTCCGATAACATTTATGCGATCGATGTCGAAGCCGGCAAGGTACTCTGGCAGAAACATTTCGAGTATCCGCCCATCACGGAAGGGCGCGGTCTGCGCGCGGGGGACCCTCTCTGTCCTGGTGGCCAGACGGCGACCCCCATCGTCGGTCCGCCCACAGCTTCCGGCGCGCGCGTCGTCTACGCGATGGCGGGTAACGGCGAAGTCCACACCCTGAACGTGGCGAACGGCGAGGAGATGGCGGCGCCATTCAAGTTCGGCTTCGGCAATGGAAAGTCTTACGCCCTCAATCTCTGGGATGGTTATCTGTTCACAACGACGTCGCAGGGCTGTAACGGCAACCCGAATCAGATGTGGGCCGTGAAAATCGACGACCCGCAACACAAAGTGCTGACGGCTTCGCCGAAGAGCGGCGGGCTCTGGGGCCGTACCGGCGCCGCGATTGACTCCAATGGCGTCGCCTGGGCGCCCACGGGAGACGGTCGATATGAGAAGGACACACAGACCTACGGCAACGGTCTGATTGGCGCCAAGGTCGTAGATGGCCAGTTGAAGATCGAAGATTACTTCATCCCCTCGAACTGGTCGTGGCTGCAGAAGCGCGATCTCGATTTCCAGGTTACGCCCACGATCTTCAATTACAAGGGCCGTGAACTGATGGCGACGGCGAGCAAGGAATGCCGCGTCTACCTGCTCGATACAAAGAATGCCGGTGGCGATGACCACCAGACCCCGCTCGATCGCACGCCGCTCATCTGCAACGAAGAAGTGAACTTCGCGTCCGCGGGCATCTGGGGGTCGATGGCAACATGGGAAGACTCAAAGGGAACACGTTGGGTTTTGACGCCGTTCTGGGGCCCCGTGCATCCGAAATTCAAGGTACCGGTCTCTTACGGTCCCGTCAAAGATGGCGCAGTCGTCGCTTTCAAAGTGGAAGAAAAAGACGGCAAAACACAGCTTGTACCGGCATGGATGTCGCGCGATATGAACCGCGCTGAACCGCCGGTCATCGCCAACGGCGTGGTCTATGCTTACGGCAACGGCGAGAACACGGAACAGGCATACGCCGATCGCGGGCTGGACGATTCGAGTCCGCTACGGATCAGGAATTCCACGCACGCGGTACTTTACGCACTGGACGCCGAAACGGGCAAGGAACTCTATTCCAGCGGCGATCAGATCAAAGCCTTCAACCATTTCTCGGGGCTGACAGTAGCGAACGGCAGGGTCTATATCGGAACGTTCGACAGCACGCTCTATTGCTTTGGATTGCCTGGAAAGTAGGCCAACATGCGAGGTCTGATCTTATCCGTAACGCTGCTGGGTTTTGTTCTGTGGGCGGCCGACTGGCCCACGGAGAGCGGCAGCCCGCAGCGGGATGGCTGGGCGAAATCCGAAACGACCTTCACGAAGGACAATGTCAAGGGCCTGGAGCTGTTGTATAAATACAAGGCGGATAACCAGGCGAAAGGTCAATTTGCTCTGACCACGCCCCTGATCAACACTCGCATCATCACGTATCTGGGCTTCAAGGAAGAGCTCGTGTTCGGGGGAAGTTCGGATAACGTTTATGCCGTTGATGCCGACCTGAACCGCATCATCTGGAAGACGCATCTTCCCTACAAGGCGGACAAACCGCCCGCATCGTCGACAGCTCTCTGCCCCGGCGGCCTGACTGCGCCAGTCATCATGAACGGCAGCAGTACGCTGGCGATAGCGCGCGGCGGAGCGGGACGTGCGGGGCGCGGGCTTGCCGGCCGCGGCGGGCTCGGTCGAGGTGAAATGATCGGCCCGGGACGAGCGGCAGGCATGCCTCGCCCCGCCAACCGCAGCGGCGAATATTATGCAGTGGGCAGCGATGGGCGCCTGCACACGCTCAACACGTCAACCGGAGCCGATCGCGTGGAACCGGTCCGCTTCCTCCCGCCAAATTCCAAAGTCGGCGCAATGAATATTGCCGATAGCGCGATTTACGCCGCGACGCTCGACAACTGCGGCGGAAATCCGAATACGCTCTACGCGATTGATCTCGCAAGCGACGACAAGAAAGTCGTCACGTTCGCGGGGAATGTCGCCGGCACGGCGGTCGGAACAGACGGCACCATCTACACGCAGACCCACGACGCTGTATTCGCGCTTGCCCCGAAGACTCTTGAAGTGAAAGATCAATTTCCGCTGGCGTCATCGGCTGCGTCTGTCCCCGTCGTGTTCCAGTGGAAGGGACGCGACGTGATTGCGGCGGCAGGAAACGATCACGTTGTCCTGCTCGACTCAAAGGCGCTGCACACACCGATCTCTCAGGCGCCCGGGGTGTTTCACGGCGGCTTTGCAAGTTGGGAGGATGCCGACTCGCAGACCCGGTGGATTTATGCAATCACGAACAAAAACGTCGTCGGTTTCAAGCTCGATAACGACAAAATCGAGAAGGTCTGGACATCGCCTGAAATGAACGAACCTGCACCGGTCGTCACCGCCAACGGCCTGGTCTTTGCGCTGTCCACAGCGGGCCGCGCAACGCTTCATGTCCTCGATGGAGCGACCGGCGCAGAACTCTATTCAAGCGGCAACATCGCGTCCACCTATACGCGCAACAGCGGTCTCGCTGTGGCGAACAAGCGGATCTACTTCACGACTCACGACAATACCGTTTACTGCTTCGGATTTCTTGCGGAACAGCCGCAACTGACCGGAAAGTAAGCAGATTACTGAATCGTACTCGCACCCTCGACGCCGAACGAGTCGTTGACGAGATTTCGATTGACGTGCTTGTCGAGGTCGATCACGTATGTGTCCGGAGCTTCCAGCAGCACCGGCGAATGCGTCGCGCAAATAATGCGGAAATCGCGCTGCTCCACGAGTTCCTTGAGCATCTTCAGGATGCGCCGCTGATTTGAAATCGAAAGCGCCATCTCGGGCTCGTCCAGCAGCAACGTCGTACCGCGTTCCAGCGACGGGAAATTCTGCCGGAACATGGCGAGCATCACCTGGCCATGGCTCGCGAGCTGGAGAAACTCGATCATCTCGGGCTGGTCTTTGAAGAATTCCAGTTGCATGCGCGGATTATGCTGTTCCGCGTCGAACAGGAACACCTTGCCCGGCTTCACGTCTCCGCGATCCAGTTTGTAGACATAGCCCTCGGCTCTTTCGCCGCGAAGCGCATAGTGAATCGAATGCAGAAGAGTGGACTTGCCCGACCCGTTCTCGCCCGACAACATGATGAGCGGATGCGAAAGATCCACCACCATGGGCATGTGGAAGTTGAGGTTGACGAATACCGGATGGGACAAAATCTTGAGAAACATCGGCTTCAGGATAACAACCTCAAGCCACTTTTCCACCAGGCGAGCCTGCCCGCGCTTAGTGAGCGGGGGCAGGCGATGGGGTGGAGTTGGCGACAGCCAACGTATCGAGTACCGCCGCCGCGCCATGAATCACGCTGGCAATGCGGATTGCCGCCAGAATGGTTTCCTCCGTGACGCCCTTTTCGCGCAACACATTTTCGTGCGAAGCGACGCAGGCGCCACAGCCATTAATCGCGGAAACAGCCGTGCACCACAGTTCGAAATCCACGGGATCGGATCCGTGCGAGCGGATAACCTGCATCCGCAGGCGAGCGGGGATCTGACCGTACCGATCATTCCCGCTCAGGTGCTGAAAGCGGTAGTAGATGTTGTTCATTCCCATGATCGCGGCCGCCGCTTTCGCCGCCTGCATGGCCTCGGGCGAAAGGTGCTGGCCCGCCTCGGCCAGCACCGCCTCGATCAATTGCGGATTCCGCGCCGCCACGACGGAAGCAACCGCCGTCCCCCATGTCTGCTGCTCCGTCAGTTCGGCCTGTTTGAGGACGTTCTGCAGGTTCAGCTTGAGATCGCGCGCGTAATCCGGAAACAGATCGTACAGCGCCTGCATTACGCAACCTTCAGAACAGGTTCGCCCTTCTGCCAGTTGCAGGGGCAGAGTTCATCAGTCTGCAGCGCATCAAGAACCCGGAGCACTTCTTCGGGGTTGCGTCCTACCGAAAGATCGTTCACGGAAACGAAGCGGATCACGCCTTCGGGATCGACGACGAAAGTGGCTCGCTGCGCCACACCCGCCTGCGGATCGAGGATGCCGAGCGACTCGCAAAGTTCGCGCTTGATATCCGCAAGCATGGGAAACGGCAGGTCTTTCAGGTCCGCGTGATGAGTACGCCATGCGAGATGCACGAACTCGGAATCGGTGCTGCCGCCGAGAATCTGCGCGTCGCGATCGGCGAACTGGCTGTTCAGTTTGCCAAACGCCGCGATCTCGGTCGGGCAGACGAACGTAAAGTCTTTCGGCCAGAAAAAGTAAACCTTCCACTTGCCTTTGTAGTCTTTGTCGCTGATCTTCTTGAACGCGTTCTTCGGATCGGTCGATACCGTTGCGTCCAGTTCGAACTCGGGGAACTTCTGTCCAACTCCAAGCATGCTGTCGTTTGTCTCCTTGTTATTTGTCAGAAACCTGATCGATTTTGGCCGCCAGAATAAAATCGCTTTCCGTAAGGCCGTCGATCTTGTGAGTAAAAATTGTGACGTCCACCTTGCCCCAGGCAAGAAGGATGTCAGGATGATGGCCCTCCCGCTCCGCAATCGCGCCCACTCGATTGACGAACGCAAGAGCCTGTTTGAAATCGGCAAAGGCGAACAACCGGCGCAGATGATGCTCGTTCACCACTTCCCACTCGGGCACTTCGCGCCTCAGCGGATCGAGCGCTTCGCCACGCAGCGCGGGAACCCCACCCCGGCACGGGACGCATTCCTTCTCGACTAATGACACCGGGCGCATTCTCCTCTCAGAATGACTTCGTAGGATCGGATGCGGCGAAGACTCGATCGGGCTCGCGAAAGGGCCGGGATTTCGAACCAATCCACATCTTCGACCGCGCCGCATTTATCGCAGACGAAATGATGGTGCTGATCCAGGTTCGCGTCGTACCGCGCAGCTTTACCGTCAAGCGTAAATTCGCGCACCAGGCCGGCTTCCACGAGCGCGTGCAGCGTGTTGTAAACCGTCGCCCGCGACGCCCGCGCGTGCCGCCTGTTCAAAGCGGCCCATAACTCCTCGACGGTCGCGTGATCCGGATGGGTCATCAGATGCTCCAGCACAAAAAACCGCTGCGGCGTCCGGCGAACACCCGCGCGCTCGAACGCCGCCTCGACTTTTCTCGCCACCGGCAAATTTGACATCGATCCAGATTTAGAAGCAATTCTAAAATAACAAACACCCATCGGACACGCAAGGACGATCCAATACACTGAGAGTTGCACCGGGAGTTCCTCATATGAAAATTGCGGCGGCCCGGCAGGCGGCTTTCGCGGCGCTGCTGGCGGTGGAACGCGGCGGCTGGTCCGCCGAATCGCTGGCTGCCAAATCTTCGCATCTCGATGCGCGCGACGCGGGCCTCGCGTCCGATATTGTCTTCGGCACGCTTCGCCGGCGCGGGGAACTTGACGCCTCCATCGCGAAGTGCTCGAAGCGTCCTGTCGCCCAGTTGGATCCCGCGGTTCGCATCGCTATTGAGACGGGACTCTATCAACTGCGCTTTCTCGACCGCGTCCCGGCTCACGCGGCGGTCAATGATTCTGTCGAACTCGTGCGGCGCGCCGGAAAGGCCTCGGCTTCCGCCTTTGTCAACGCCGTACTGCGACGCGCAACTCGTGAACCGGCGGATGTGCCCGAAACAGCTTCGACGCCAAAGTGGCTGCTCGAACGCTGGATCGCACAGTATGGCCCGGAAACAGCGGCGGGCATCGCTCACGCCAGCCTGGCGCCGCCGGAGCGCTATATTCGCGTGGGCACAGCAACGCCGCCGGAAAATGCTGTCGCAACAGATGTGCCGGGCTGCTATCTGCTCCCGGAGGGCTCACCCGGGCGGTTCCGCTTTCAGGATATTGGCTCGCAGTCCGTGATTCCCCTGCTCGATCTTCATCCAGACCACACATATCTTGACGTCTGCGCCGCTCCCGGCAATAAGACGGCCCAGGCGACCGAAATACCTTTGCGCGCGGTTGCATGCGACGTACACCTCAGCCGCGCCCGAACGCTGCTGTCGCTGGCGATTCCGGTTGCGGTAATCGACGCCACGAAGCCGCTTCCCTTCTCTGCCCTGTTTGACAGGATCCTCGTGGATGCGCCCTGCTCCGG